>CAYJOH010000420.1:2381-2529 GCA_964371685.1 uncultured Anaerolineaceae bacterium | reverse complement strand
AGATCCTGTCGACGGTCGGCAACTCGGTCTAGCCGTCGCAGCTCCAGCGCAGGGAAGGCCCCCCGCTCGTCCGGCGGCCTTCGTGCGTCCGGGTGCGATGCGACGCGCCCGGCCCCAGCCCGCGGCCCGAAACCAGCCAAAGGTCCCA
>CAYJOH010000420.1:0-2371 GCA_964371685.1 uncultured Anaerolineaceae bacterium | reverse complement strand
CGGTGTCCAAGATCCTGGCGACGGTCGGCAACTCGGTCTAGCCGTCGCAGCCCCAGCGCCGGGACGGCCGCCGGCTCGTCCGGCGGCCTTCGTGCGTCCGGGTGGATGCGTCGCGCAAGCCCGGGCCCGGCGGCCCGATTCCAGCCAAAGGTCCCTGATTCGGGGCTCGGGTGCACCACTAGGGCCTGTTGGCATGTTGACAGTGGGACTTCCGGGGCATACCTTCCCGCTCGCCGCGATGCGTCGCGGACTCCAACGGGGAAGGAGGTGAATCCACCAATGTTCATTCCTGCACTCATGTCGTTCCTTCATCTTGACGACGAGGAGGGCCAGGGTCTCGCCGAGTACGCGCTGATCCTCGCGCTCATCGCCATCGTGGCGATCGTCGCCCTCATCTTCCTGGGCGGCCAGGTCTCCAAGATCCTGTCGACGGTCGGCAACTCGGTCTAGCCGGACTCCCGTCACAGACACGAAGACGCCGGCTGTCCAGCTTGGGCAGCCGGCGTCATGCGTTCCGATTGGTTCGCGGGCGCACCGAAGCCGGACCATCGGCGCATTGCATTTCGACGTCGGGGACCTACCGTATGGTCCACGCCCGGGGGTGGTGCACGATGTTCGCGCACCCAGTTGTCGCAAGACTCCCGGATGGGCATCCGCCCCGGAGGGAGGTGAATACGATCGTGCTTCTGTCGAAGCTCACGGCGCTGGCCGTATCCGTCGTCCATCGTGACGACGAGGAAGGCCAGGGCCTCGCGGAATACGCACTCATCCTCGCGCTTATCGCCATCGTCGCCATCGTCGCCCTGCTGTTCCTGGGCAATCAGATCAGTGACAAGCTGAGCGTCATCGGCGGCACGCTGGAGTCACACCAGCCGTAGCGGCCGACCACAAGAACGGCCCGCCAGCCACCAGGCCGGCGGGCCGTCGGCGTTCCGGGCCTCACCGGCCCGCTTGGTCACTCGCCCGATTGCGGTCCTTGCAGCCGACCTTACGCTACGCAGCGCCTCTGCCCAATTCCTCCCAACGGTCCTAGCCCATTTGGGCGGTCGCGGGGCGGAATCCCGGTGCTAGAGTGGTGCCACCTGTCACACGACTCGGGGAGAACATTCTTGAAGCGCTCGAACCGGTTGGTCCTGCTCATCGGGATCTTCCTTGCCGTCGTCGCGTTCGTCCTGATCCTCGTCACGCTCCAGGGAGGCACCGGGGGGCCCAACCCTGACGCGCCGCCCACCACGGCGAAGTTCGTGATCGCCAAGGTGGACATCCCCCTGGGAGCCAAGATCCAGGAGGACCAGCTCGACTACAAGCAAGTGCCCATCGCCGACAAGCTCGTCAACAGCTTCGCGGACACCTCGTTCGTGGTGGGCCAGACCGCCCGCCAGAGCGTCACCGCGGGCCAGGCGATCACGACCGACATCCTGACCGGATCCTCGGGCAGCATCGCGGACATCGAGGTGCCGGCCGGCAAGGTCGCGATGGCGCTCCAGGTGGACCAGGTGTCCGGCGTGGGCACCATCACCAAGGCCGGCGACCATGTCGACCTGCTCATCGCGCTCACGGGGGACAAGTTCCCCGTCGTGACGCTCAACCCGGAAGACGACTCGATCACCGTCGTGTCCGGCCTCAACTCGACCTCCGTCAAGCTGCTGCTCCAGGGCATGCAGGTGCTGGGCACGCTGCTCCCGCCGCCCCCGGCCCAGACCGGCGACAACACCGGGACCACCGAAGATCCCGAGACGTCCCTGACCGGCCAGCAGCAGATCGTGATCCTGGCGCTCGACGCCCAGCAGTCCGAGGTCCTCAAGTACGCCCAGGTCGAGGGGAACATCTCGATCGTCCTGCGCAGCGCGGACGACTTCCGCGACCCGGCGACCGGCCTGCCGCTCGATCCGACGCTGATCGTCCCGGCGACGACCACCGGCATCACCCTCAAGAGCATCGTCGACGACTACGGCGTCCTGATCCCGCAGCTCGTCGAGGCGATCCTCCCGGCGCAGCCGGCGAACCCGTAACCCCGGCTCTCCCCGCGGGCTGGGACCCGCTCGTGCGACTCGATGGGCCGGTGACGCGCCGGCCCATCGCCTTCGGCCCCCCGGGCCGCCACCACCACGACCACTGAGGTCAGATCGAACCCTCTCATGGCAGACCAGATCCGCGTCCTCATCGTCGACGACATCCCGGAGACCCGCGATCACCTCTCGAAGCTGCTCGGCTTCGAGACGGACATCGAGGTCGTGGGAGCGGCGGCGTCCGGGCGCGAGGCCATCGAGCTGGCCGCGAAGCTGACGCCCGACGTCGTGCTGATGGACATCAACATGCCGGACATGGACGGCATCTCGGCGACGGAGCGACTGTCCGCCGAGGTGCCCAC
>CAYJOH010000419.1:0-2533 GCA_964371685.1 uncultured Anaerolineaceae bacterium | reverse complement strand
CGCTCGGGCTCGTGGGCTGGGCGTTCGAGGGCGGGCCCGTGTCGTACGAGGACCTGGTCATCGTCGTCGACCTCGTCGTCGGTGGCACGCTGCTGATGACCAGCGCCCTGGTGGGTCGGGCGCGTGCCGCGGAGCTGCGCCGTGCGGGCCAGCTGCAGGTGCTCCAGCTCGCCGCACGGCGGATGAGCGCCAGCCTCACGTCCGAGGAGGTCGGGCGGGCCGTGGTCGAGGAGACGCAGCGCGTCATCGACTACCACAACGCCCGGGTCTACGTGCTGGAGGAGCCGGACGAGCTGGTCCCGGTTGCCTTCGAGGGGCGGGTCGGCGCCTACGAGAAGGTGGACCTCGACATCCTGCGCACGAAGCTGGGCGAGGGGCTGACGGGGTGGGTCGCCAAGCATGGGACCGCCGTCCGCGTGGACGACGCCGGGGCAGACCCGCGGAGCGCCACGATCCCGGGCACCGACGACGTCCCCGAATCGATGCTCGTGGTGCCGATGCAGCACGACGACCGCCTGGTGGGCGTGATCACGCTGTCCAAGCTCGGGCTGCGCCAGTTCGACGACGACGACCTGCGGCTGCTGCTGATCCTCGCCGACCAGGCCGCGACCGCATTCTCCGGCGCCGCGCTGCTGGCCGAGACTCGGCGCCTCGCCGCCGAGCTCCGCCAGCTCCTGGACATGAGCAGCGCGCTGTCGCGGTCGCTCGACCCGCACGACGTCGCGAACCTGATGGCGGAGCACCTCGCCCGGGCCATCGGCGCCGACGAGGCGCAGATCAGCGACTGGGACCGGGTCAACGACCGCGTGCGGACGCTGGGCTGCTACCCGGCGGAGCGGCAGGCCACCGTGGACGCGTACTACGACCTGGCGCCGTTCCCGCTCACCCGGCGGGTCCTGGAAGACGGGACGATCGCGGTCGTGGACGCCGAGGACCCGGACGCGGACCGAGCGGAGGTGGAGCTCCTCCGGCGCGAGGGCATGCGCGGCCTGGTGATGCTGCCGCTGATCGCGAAGGGCGAGGCGATCGGCATCGTGGAGCTGACCTCCAGGGGCCGGCCGGTGGCCGAGTCGGGGCCGATCACGCTGGCGCGCACGATGGCCCACGAGGCCGCGATGGCGCTCGAGAACGCGCGACTCTACGAGACCGCCCGCAACCTCGCCGACCGCGACCCGCTGACCGGGTTCTTCAACCACCGGTACCTCCACGAGCGCCTGTCCGAGGAGGTCGTGCGCGCCGTGCGCACCCGTCGGCCGCTGAGCGTCGTGATGCTCGACCTCGACGACTTCAAGCTCGTCAACGACACCTTCGGCCACGTCTACGGCGACCGGGTGCTGGTGCACGTGGCGGACCTCATCCGGACCTCGCTGCGCGGCTCGGACGTGGCCGCGCGCTACGGCGGCGACGAGTTCGCCCTGATCCTGCCCGAGACCGACCACGACGACGCCGGCCGAGCGGCGGAGCGGATCCTCGACGCGTTCCGTGCCTCGCCGTTCGCGGCCGAGGGGCGCCAGCCGTTCCCGCTCGGCGCCTCGATCGGCATCGCCACCCACCCGAGCGACGGCCGCTCGGCTGCGGAGCTGATCGCCGTCGCGGACGCCGGCCTGTACGACTCCAAGGACGCCGGCGGCAACCGCGTCACGGCGAGCGCCGACCCGACGACCCCAGGGTCGGCCGGCCCGGTCGCGCTCGCGTCCCACCGCCGCCGCGGGCCGGTGGCCGCGGCCGAGGCGGCTGAGGGCGCTGAGGTGGAGTTGCGAGAGGCCTGATCCGGTACGGAAGTACCAGGACCCACCGCCCATCAGTACTGGCCGGCACGCTGGACGGACCGCGCGCGTGGCCCCATGCTTGGGTTCCAGGTGAGATTCCGAGGACGCGACAACGGCGACCCCGGGCGACGCATCGACCTGCGCGCCCTGGCTCGACGCCCCTCCGTGGTCCTGTTCGTGGCCCTGTGCACGGTCGAGCTGGTGCGCCTGATCGTGGATCCCGGGCCCATCGACCTCGTGGTCATCGCGCTCGTCGGGCTGCTCGGCGTGGCCGCGGTGCACGATCGCGAGGAGGTCGCCGGCCTCGAGGGGACGCGGCGCACCGAGGCGGAGTCCTTCGCCCGCATCCTCCGCGGCCTGGCCCGCTCCGTGTCGCCCGACGCGATCGTGGCGGCGATCGTGGAGGAGCTGGGGACGGGCACCGGGGCGGACCACGTCGCCGTCGTGCGCCGCCGGCCGGACGCGCACCACCTGGAGGCCATCCTGTCGCCGACGCGCCCCGGAGCGCCCACGTCGCGCACGACGCTGCCGCTGCGTGAGCTCGAGGACCCGGCGCTCGACGAGGCGATGTCGAGCCTGGCCGTGGCCGCCTCGCGTGGTCGTCGATTGACCGCCGTGCCGATCGAGCCCGACCCGGGCGGCGACCCGCAGCTGGTGCCGCTGGGAATCGCCGCTGACCGGCTGGGCGCCCGCAGTGGCCTGTCCACGGGCGCCCGCCGTGGCCTGTCCACGGGCGCCGCGGCCGAGGCGGATGATGCCGGGGC
>CAYJOH010000418.1:0-2539 GCA_964371685.1 uncultured Anaerolineaceae bacterium | reverse complement strand
GCCCTCACGAGCGTGGAGCCCGCGGACCACGACGTGGACACGGCCGGGGGCGCGCGATGACGGCGCCGGACCTCCGCGATCCCCGCCCCGCGCCGGCCGGCCTGGCCGCCCGTACCCCGACGGCCACCGAGGCCCGCCTCGACGCGCTGATGCCGGCCGAGATGGCGGCTCGGGCCGCCGACATCGGCGTGCGCAAGGCGGCTGCCGCGTTCGCGCCGACCTTCGTGCTGGCCGTGCTGGCGGGCGCGTTCATCGCCATCGGCGCGGCCTTCGCGACGACCGTCGTCGCGGGCACGGGTGACGCCGTCCCGTACGGCTTCGTGCGGCTGGTCGCCGGGCTCGCGTTCTCGCTCGGCCTGATCCTGGTCCTCGTCGGCGGCGCGGAGCTGTTCACCGGCAACAACCTGCTGGCGTTCGCCTGGGCGTCGCGCCGCATCTCGACCGCCGCGGTGGTCCGTAACTGGGCGATCGTCTACCTGGGCAACCTCGTCGGCGCCGTCGCCACGGCCGTGATCGTCGTCATCGCGGGCCAGTACGCGTTCGGCGGCGGGGCGGTGGGCGCGGCCGCCCTGTCCACCGCGGCGACCAAGGCCGCCTACGGCCCGCTCGAGGCGTTCGCGCTGGGGATCTTGTGCAACGCGCTGGTGTGCCTCGCCGTGTGGCTGACCTACTCGGCGCGGACGACGACCGACCGGATCCTGGCTATCGTGCCGCCGATCACCGCGTTCGTCGCCATGGGCTTCGAGCACTCGGTCGCCAACATGTACTTCATCCCCGTCGGGATGCTGGTCCGGGCCGTGGCGCCCGACGCGTTCTGGGAGGCGATCGGGCACGCGCCGGCGGACTACGCGGGCCTGGACTGGGCCGGCCTGATCGGCAACCTGGTCCCGGTCACGCTGGGCAACATCGTGGGCGGGACGCTGATGGTGGGCGCCGTGTACTGGCTGGTCTACCTCCGGCACGAGTCCTGATGCGGGCGAGCCTGCGCTCGCTGGTTGGCCCGCGGCTCCGCTAGGGCCGCTCGTCCCGGTCGAGTCGCACCACGCGCCGGTCGGTCACGATCGCCGTGACCAGGGCGGCCGGTGTCACGTCGAAGGCGGGGTTGAGGGCACGGGTCCCCAGGGCCGCCGTCCGCAGGCCGTGGAACGAGGTCACCTCGTCGGCGGGGCGCTCCTCGATCTCGATGTCGGCGCCGCTCGCCGTGTCCAGGTCGATCGTGGACTCCGGGGCCACCACCACGAACGGGACGCCGGCGTGGCGCGCCGCCAGGGCGAGCGACAGGCTGCCGATCTTGTTCGCGGTGTCCCCGTTGCGGGCGATCCGGTCCGCCCCGGTCAGCACGACGTCGGCCAGCCCGCGCGCCAGCACGGACGCCGCCGCGGAGTCGACGATCAGCCGGTACGGGGCGCCCAGCCGCGCCAGCTCCCAGGTCGTGAGCCGGGCGCCCTGGAGCAGGGGACGGGTCTCGAGGGCGATCGCCTCGTCGAGGACGCCACGCGCGTGGAGCTCGGCCACGACGGCGAGCGCTGTGCCGCCCTCGACCGCCGCCAGCGCCCCGGTATTGCAGATCGTCATCGCCCGGACGCGGGGCCGCGGCACCAGCGTCGCCATGAGGTCGGCGCCGAGGGTCGCCATCGCCGCCGAGGCCGCGATCTCCTCGTCGCGGACCCGGAGCGCCTCGTCCAGCACGGCCGCCGGACCCTCGCCCAGACGGGCCAGGACGCGGTCCACGCCCCGGGCGAGGTTCACCGCCGTGGGGCGCGCGGCCCGCAGCTGGCCCGCGTCCGTGATCACCCTCGCGGCATCACCCGGGTGCCGGGCGGCCAGCAGCGCCACCCCGAGCGCCCCCGCCACCCCGAGCGCCGGCGCGCCCCGGACCGCGAGCGACCGGATCGCGTCGACCAGCGCGTCGACGCCGGTGACGTGCAGGACGACCAGCTCGTCCGGCAGCCGGGTCTGGTCGATCAGCCGGATCTCGCCGTCCACCCAGTCGATGGTTCGCATCGCTCGTCATCTTCGCAGGTGCCGGCGGCGCCGGGGAACGAGCGAACGAGCGAACGAGCGACGAGCGACGAGCGAACCCGGCGCGACGGAGACGCCCTTCGGCCCGCCCGGGTCGGGCGGTTCGGCCGTCGGATGACCGGCGACGCGCGCCGACAATCAGGCCTTGCGTCCATGCCGTCGCCACCCGCCGGCGACCGACCGAGGGTCCACCCATCATGACCGTCGACGCGTCGGTCGGGCGCCAGCCCGACCCGTTCCTCCCCTTGCCGCTGCTGTCCGCGGGTGCCGCCCGCACGGAGGCCGAGCGCTGCCTGTACTGCTACGAGGCCGCGTGCACGAGCGCCTGCCCCACGGGCATCGACGTCCCGTCGTTCATCCGCAAGATCGCGACCGGCAACCTCGAGGGGAGCGCCCGCACGATCCTCGCCGCCAACCCACTGGCCGCCACGTGCGGGGCCGCGTGCCCGGTGGAGCGCCTGTGCGAGGGCGCCTGCGTGCGGACCGCGCTCGACCGCCCGATCGCCATCGGGCGCCT
>CAYJOH010000417.1:0-2546 GCA_964371685.1 uncultured Anaerolineaceae bacterium | reverse complement strand
GGGCCTCGGCCACGGGCTGGGCCTCGGCCACGGGCTGGGCCTCGACTACGGGCTCGGCCTCGGCCACGGGCTCGGCCTCGGCGGGCGTGGAGGCCAGGACCAGCGCCTCGGCAGCGACGGGCGCCTCGGCAGCGACGGGCTCTTCGGGCACCGCCGGCTCCTCGGCCACCGTCGGCGGTCCGGGCACGTTCGGCGCGGGCTCGACCGGCTCGCCGGGCGTCATCGGCCGCGTCATTCGGGCACCTCGTCGTCGTCCTTCGGCCCGCGGCCCTCCTGGTGGCAGAGCATGCACGCCGCGTCGTCCGTGTCGGCGACCGGGTGCCGCTGGTTGCGGGCCTTGAAGCCCTCGGGGCCGTGGCAGGTGATGCACTCCGGCAGGTCGGCGAGCGGGTGCTCCACCACGGGCGGCGGGTTGGACACGCCGCTGTGCGGGTCGTGGCACTCGAGGCACACCGGCTGGTAGTGGTCCTCCACGACGATCTCGCGGATCGTGGCCGGACGGCCGTCGGCCTCGACGTGGCAGCGGAGGCAGAGCTCCGCGTCCGGCACCGCGACCGCGACCGTGCTGGCGTCCGCCGCTTCGGCGACGTCGTGGTCGAACAGCGGCCCGTGGCAGCTCTGGCAGCCGATGTTCTCGTGGGTCGCGGTGTTCGCCCGGGCGGCCTCGCGTTCGTGGCACTCGCCGCAGCGCCCCGCGCTCGCGAAGCGCTGGTCCAGCGAGGCCCATCGCTGCGCGTCGACGTCGCGGTCCAGGCTGTACTCGAGGTACGGGTTCCAGGCCATCGCGGCCCCGACCAGCAGGACGACCGACAGCACCGCCGCACCGGCCAGGATCGCCGCCGCCGCGAGGAAGCCGCCCCGACGCGTCCGCGGCCGGACGCTCGCCCACGAGTCGCGGAGCCGGGCCCGGACGTCCATCCGTGCGCTCACAGGGTCGAGGGGCTGAGGATGCCGCGGCGGACCGAGTACCGGAGCAGCTCGACGCGGTCGTGCAGCCCCAGCTTCTCCATCAGGTTCGCGCGGTGGTAGTGGACGGTCTGCTCGGACAGGTGGAGCGACCGGGCGATGTCCCGGGTCGTGTGCCCCATCGCTGCCAGGAGCAGGATCTCGCGCTCGCGCTCGGTGAGCGACTCGTAGGGGTCGTCGAACGCCGTGTCCGGCGCCCGGCGGACGTACGCGTCCACCATCCGGGTCACGATCGCGGGGCTGACGTAGGCATGCCCGGCGGCCACGCTGTGGATCGCGGCCACGACGTCGTCGTCCGTCGCCTCGCGGGTGAGGTAGCCGTTGGCGCCGGCCTTGAGCGCCACGGAGAACTGCTCGGCGGTGCAGCGGCAATCGAGCGCGATGAGCTTCGTCTCGGGGCACGCGGCGCGGATCGCCTCGATCGCCTCGAACGAGGCGCAGCCGGGGCCGCCGAAGGGCTCGCACTCGGTGACCACGATGTCGGCGCCGGTGGACCGGATGTCGTCGACGATCGACTCGCGGGCCGTGGACTCGCCGACGACCCGCATGTCCCGCTGGCGCTCGATCACGCCCCGGAACGACGAGCTCAGCATCGGGAAGTCCACGATCGCGAGCAGCACGCCCAGGACGGCCGCCTCGCGCGACCCGTCGAGGTGCATCTCGCGGCTGGGGGTCATCGGTCGGCGCCGCTCAGCGCGGCTCGCTGCCGGTGTCGTTGCGCGCGTGATGACGCACGACCGCCGCCCAGCCGAAGGGCATCAGCAGCATGAACGCGGTGACCACGACCGCGCCGGCGATCGCCGCCCCGGTCCCGAAGTTGAACAGCAGCAGGTGGATGAGGACGAACGCCGCGGCCGAACCGACCCACAGCGTGAGCGTGACGAGCCCCAGCCACGCGGCGATGCGCGCACCGCGACCCCCCTTCGACCCCAGCCAGAACCAGGCGACGAGGCCGATGATTCCCTGCACCAGGATCACCATGGGCAGGATCAGGGCCAGTTCCTCGGTGAGCTCCGCGATCTGCATCTCCAATCCTCCCGTCGAGCGTCGGACGGGATACCCGTTCGATATGGCCGATGTTCGCCCGGTGGGCTGGCCGGGACCAGACACGCCCGGGTCAAGGGGCGGTGATACAGGTGCTGATTCGGGGCGACGGCGGCACCGATTCCGGGCGACGCCCGTCGGATCGCGAGCGACGGCCGTCGCCGAGGAGGGAACGGAGATCGTGGCGCCGCTGGCCCTGCCGTTCGCCCCGCCCTGCCGTTCCCCTATCCCTGCCGCTCGCCCAGCGGTTGTACGGGCGCATCGTGCTCGATCTCGGCCGCTGGGCGGAGCGTCTGTGCGGGGGACGAGGGTCGGAGCGTACAGATCAGCCGCTCAGCGGTTGGGACCGCACCTGGTGGGCTGGGGCAACCGCCCAGCGGCGCGCCCGGCCGCGGGGGCTCGCGAGCTCGGGCGCCGCTCGGCCCTCGGCCGCATTCCCGGCCTCGGGGCGCACCCGGGCGTCGCGCGGCGCGCGGCGACCCTCCCGCCGCGACCCGGCCGCGCGAGCGGCGCCCAGCCGCGGACCGCTCCTGGCC
>CAYJOH010000416.1:0-2553 GCA_964371685.1 uncultured Anaerolineaceae bacterium | reverse complement strand
GGGACGCGCGGCGGGCGTCCGGGGGCCGTCTGCCCCTTGGCGCTCGACGCAGTCCGGCCGATCCTTTCCCGCGTACCGGGGCTCTGACGCCGCCGGAACCGGGGAGGGATCGTGATGCGCGCCGTCTCGGGTTCGCGGTGGTGGCGGCTCGTCACCTGCGCCACCGCAGCCGCGGTGCTGGCCGGCTGCGGCGCGTCCACCGCAGCACCGACGTGGACACCCGCCATGTTCTCGGAGGAGCCGAGCCCCGAGCCTACGGAGCCAGGCCCGTGGTCGAGCGGCTGGGGCGGGTGGGTGGACACGTGGGACGGCGGCGTCACGGACGCGCTGGTGGCGGCCTGCAAGGACGCGACGCCCGTGCCCGGGGCAGTTCCCCACGCCGGTGCGGTCCATCCGCTGCTGGTCGTCGACATGGACGACTGGTCGCTTGCCAACGTCGCCATCAACCGGGACTTTCCCGGGGCGTACGGCTGGTCGTGGCCGAGCCCGATCCAGCTGGTCGTCTGCGCCACCCGCCAGGAGAAGCGGGTGAGCTCGTGTGGCCTCTACAAGTCCGGGAACAAGAGCTACGAGGTCATCCGCAAGCAGGGCCGGGCGACGATCCGCGTGATCGAGGCCGCGACCGGCAAGATGCTGCACAAGAAGGTCCTGACGAACCCCGCCCCGAGGTGCCCCAAGAAGTTCACGACCACGCCCGGCTACTGGGTGCTGGTCGAGCCGGTGACCGACGAGCAGGTCGACAAGTACGCCACGTCCCTATCGAAGTAGCCCATCACGAGCATGCCGGCGGTCAGCGGCAGGTCAGCGTTCGTGGCGTCTGGTTGAGGTCGACCCAGCGGCCCGTCTCGGCGTCCAGCGCCTGGACGCGGACCTCGTGGCCGACGCCGAGCTCGAGCATCCGATCCAGCCGCACCCAGAACCCCTGCCTCCCGTCGCCGAAGCCGGCGGCGGCGACATCCGGCCGCGACTCCGATGCCGGCCCGCTCCAGACCTGCGTCCCGTCCACGAGGACTCGGATCTGCACCCGCCGGGACCGGTCGTCGGGGTCGCTGGCCCACCCGTTGGCGTAGCAGCGGTCGCCGTGCGCGACGAGGTCGAGCGAGCCGTCGTGGGTGCCCTGGGGCATGACGCTCGGCGGGGCGTTGTCCGGGCCCTGGACCAGGATCTCGCGCCACGCCACCCACGAGGGGCTGGCGAGGGTCGCCACCCGGACGTAGCGGATGTGCTGGCGCTGCTCGAACGCCACGTCGATCCAGGTGTTGTCCCGTGTCGTCCCCTTCAGCTCGGCGAGCAGCACCTCGGTGCGGCTGCCGTCCTTCCGGCCGTACACGCGATGCAGCGTGTCCGCGACGTTCGGGAGCTGCGAGGGCAGGAGGCGGATGCCGGTGAGCCGGGTGTTCCGCCCGAGGTCGAGCTCGATCCAGGCGGGCGGGTAGCCGCCCGAGTTCCACATGTTGTCGACCACGCCGTCCGCCGCGTTCGCGAGCTGGCCGTAGGACGACTCGGAGGAGGCGGTGAGCACGATGCCGCCGGGCGTTGCCTCGCCCAGGAGCCCGCCGCCCCAGGTCGTCGGTGCCCGGTTGGCGGCGAACGCGATCGGCAGCGCCGCGTACGCCATGCACGCCTCGCCCAGCCGGAGGCCCGGCAGCTCGCCGACAGTGATCGCCCGCCGCGCGGCTGCCGAGAGCCTGGTCCGGGTGCGATCGGTGATCGTGCCGTCGGCCGCCGCGACGAGCATCCGTGCGGGGACGATGACGGCGCCGTCGCGATCACAGCCCCCCGCGCGGACCCCGACTGACAGCCGGGTGCCGGGCGCCAGGCCGGTCAGCGTGACGTCGCTCGTGACGTGGGTCGAGCGGCTCGAGAGCCGCAGCGTCGCTCGGGCGCCGGTCCCCTCGGGGGAGGGGAGGCCGAGGGTCCAGCCACGCGCGGCGCGGAGCTCGATGTTGAGGGCCAGGCCGGCGATCACGTCATCGACGCCGGCATCGAACCGCTTGTATTCGAGGTGGTAGCGATACCGGCCGGCCGGGAAGCAGGCCGTCTGGAAGGCCGACAGGCCGTAGGAGACGGTCGTCCCATCGCCGGGCCGGATCGGCGCGGTTGCCGCGCCGCCGAAGGCGCCCGACCAGCCGCCGGTGGCATACCAGGCGCCCTTGCGACCGGCCGTCGGGAAGCAGGCGTCGAGGCTCACGCCCGCGTCGACTGGCTCGATCCACGTCTGGATCACGCCGTACCAGCTCGCCGGCCGCTCGAACGAGCTCGTCAGCGGCACGACGAGGGGGCTCGACGAGCGGTTGACCATCTCGAATCGGAGGAGGACGGCCTGGCCGCGCGCGAACACGCGCGGGCCGGCCGCGGACCTGAGGTTCTCCGGCCGCAGGGCCGCATAGACGGCGGCGAGGGTCTCGTCGTCGGCCGGGGGAACCTGGGGCGTCGGCTGTGGCTCGGCGGTCGGCGGGGGCGTGAACGAGGGCCCGATCGTCGGCGTGGGCACGATGGAGGTCGAGGGCGTGGCCGTGGACGAGGGGGTCGCCGTGGACGAGGGGGTAGCCG
>CAYJOH010000415.1:0-2556 GCA_964371685.1 uncultured Anaerolineaceae bacterium | reverse complement strand
GGGCGAGAATGTCCGCCAGGGCAGCCGGGAGCGGATCCGCGCAGGCCTGCCCCCCATCGGCCGCATGGTCGGCCCACCGCGCACCGTCCCAGTACCTGAGCTGGTGCCTTCGCAGCGGATCCAGGTACCAGCTCGCCGCCGGTGTCATCAGGGCTGCGGTCATGCCGATCCGATGATTGAGCGCTGCGCCGGGAGGGCTATTGCCAAGCGGCCCGTGCGATCCGGGCCGGAAGGTCCGACGGGAGCGCCGCAGGTCAGGACGGGCCCTTGGGCGAGAGGTAGTCGGGTGCGGGGGCGTCGACGTCGCGGTCGTCCACGGACCACGTGACGTCCGCGTTCACCGCGACGACTCCCGGGACCATCTCGATCATCGGCGCGATCATTGCGGCCGTGGACCGGCGCTCCACCCGGCCCTTCACCGTGGCCACGCCGTCCACGACGCTCACGGCGAAGTGCTCCGGGTCCAGCCACATGGCGTGGAGCAGCACCTCGCTGCGGATCGCGTCCACGATCTCGTCGTCCGTGCGCACGAACGTCTTCACGACGTCCGCCCGGGTGACGATCCCGACGAGGCGGTCCCCATCGGTCACCGGCAGCCGGTTGACCCTCCGCTCCACCATCATCGTCGCCGCGACGTTGACCGGCTTCGATGCGTCGATGGTGATCGCCGGGGCGGTCATCGCATCGCCCGCCGTGCGAGCCTCGGCCTTGGCCATCAGCTGGCGGGTCTCCTCGGACTCACCGAAGATCCGGGCCAGCGGCCGGTGGTGGACGGCGTCCGGGTCCCGGCCCTTCATCAGCAGGTCCCCCTCGGACACGACGCCCAGCACGCGTCCGGTCGCGTCCACGACCGGCACCCCGCTGATCCGGTGCTCGACGAGGATCCGGGCGACCTCCCTGAGCGGGGTCTCGGGCTGGACCGACAGGACCGGGCGGGTCATGACGTCACGGACGGTCTTCATCGGGGATCGGCCTCCTCCACCGGCGGCGGTCCGGGCGGGACGTCGCGGACTGGTGGCATCGTAGCCCCCGGCGCCATGGGCGTCGGCCGGGCGCGCCGCCGGTCGATGGTGACGGCGGCCGCCCACGCGACCATCGCGATCCCGAACAGCCCGATGGTCCAGGTGACGTCGCTCAGCCGGTCCGGGGCGAGCAGCAGCAGCCCGCCGATGCCCAGCATCAGCAGGCCCGAGAGCAGCTTCAGGCGTCGCGCCTCGGTCACCGAGACGCCCCGCGTGCCGAGCGTGACCGCGAACACCGTCACGATCGCGAGCATCGGCAGGACGTACACGCCGATGTACAGCAGCAGGTACCCGTAGTAGGCGACCAGCGGCAGGTCTGCGAGGGTGAGCACGCGCGTGAACACCACCGGGAAGCCGCCCGTGCACAGCATCTCGTACGCCGAGACCACGGCCGCGACGAGCACGGTCGCGCCCAGCAGCGCCGGCAACGCGACGGCCTCGGACAGGTCGAGCAGCCGGCCGAAGACCACCGGCCGCGCGGAGGCCGGGATGACCAGCGAGGGGCCTCGGCCGAACCAGCCGAAGTCCTTGACGTTGACGATCCCGGCCACGACCGCCGCGGCGCCGGCGACCAGGGTCACCAGGCGCAGCTCGCCGAACCACAGGAAGACGTTGAGCCAGGCCGCCATGAGCAGGAAGTAGATGGCGCCGCTGACCACGACGAACGCCCCGCCGACGAGCACGATCCGCCGCCGCGACCGCGCCCCGACGAGGGCGGACACCAGGAACAGCAGGATCGACAGGGCACACGGGTTGACGGCGTCCAGCCCGCCCAGGACCACGGCCAGGAGCGGCAGCGACACCGTGGTCGCATCCACCGTGCCCACGCCCGGCAGCGTGACCGTCGGGGGGTCGTCTCCCGCGCTCCCGCCGCCGGGCGGCGCGGACGGCGAGGGCGAGCCGGACGCGGATGGTGACGACGGGCCGGGTGACGGCCGGGGTGACACGGCGGCGGCGAGGTCCTCGTGGAACGCCGCGAGCGCCTGTTCCAGCTGCCGGCCGGTGGTCGCTGCGTCGTCGAACCCGGTCACGAGGCGGCCCGCGAACAGGAACGCGGGAACACCCCCGATCTCCTCGCCGACGAGGTCCGCGAGGCCGAGCAGGACCGCGATGCTGGCGTCGGCATCGTCGCCGTCTACGTGGAGCGAGTGGACCTGGAGCCAGGGCACGGTCGGTGCGTACCCGGTCAGCCACGCCCGCGCCCGCGCGCAGTGGGGGCAGGTGCTCGACCACCCGAACCACAGGTCCACGACGGGCTGGTCCGCGGCGTCGAGGTGGGACCATGGGTCCGGCGGCCCCGGCGACGGATCCGCGGCGCGGACGGGCGTGGCCGCGGCGGCGAGCGCGAGGCCGAGCAGGGCGATCACGAGCAGCCGCCGGGCGCGGCAGAACCGGGGCCCGTCCATGGCCCGAGCATCGGACGCGACGCGGGCCCGCCGCCAGAGGCGAATGGGCGGGCCCGGGCGGGCGGCGGGCGTGCCCCGGGTGACCTCCGGCCCCCGGGCGTCCCCGATGCGCGGGGGTCAGGCCCCGG
>CAYJOH010000414.1:0-2573 GCA_964371685.1 uncultured Anaerolineaceae bacterium | reverse complement strand
GTGTGGTGGGGGAGGATCGCCGAGTGGAGCATGTCCGGGTTGGTCACCACGACCTGCCCAGCCTTGCGGATCGCCGAGCGGATGGGCGCCGGCGTGTCCCCGTCGTAGCACGCGGACGAGACCTCGAGCCCGGCGTCCCGGACCAGCTCCGAGAACTCCGCCACCTGGTCCTGGCCGAGCGCCTTGGTGGGGAACAGGAACAGCGCCCGCGCCGACGGGTCCTCCGCGAGCGCCTGGAGGACCGGCACCGTGTAGCACAGCGACTTGCCCGACGCGGTGGGCGTGACGACGACCACGTCCTCGCCCGCGTGCACGGCCCCGATCGCGTCCGCCTGGTGCACGTACGGGCGCTCGATGCCGCGCCTGGCGAGGCCCGCCCGGATCCGCGGGTCCAGCCACGCGGGCCAGTCCGCGAACTCGGCGTCTCGCGCGGCGAGCACCTCGTGGTGGACGACGCCGCGGGCGAGCGACGGCTCCTCGAGCAGGCGATCGAGCACGGCCCTGGTGGGTGCGGGGGCGTAGGTGCGCATGCCGTCTCCGGTTCGATATCGAACAGATGAGCGATTTGCGACGGAGTCTACGCCACGGTCGTGCACCCGTGTGACAGCTCGGCTGTCACGGATCCGTGCGGCGACGGTGCCCGGTGGACCGTCGGGGCGGGGGCCGAACGTCATTTGACACGCGAATCGGGCGAAGCTACCCTCGGCCCGATGCCGCGACGCGCCGCACGCCCGACCGCCGCCGAACCCGAGCCGGACGCCGCCGAGCGTGCCGTCCCGGAGTCCCTCGACGCCCGCCCGTCGACGGCCCGGGCGGAGACCGCGGGCAGCCTCGCGGACCTCCCCGTCGCGGGCCTCACCCGCCGCCGGATCGCGCTCGCCATCGGCGCGCTCGTCGCCGCCTGGGTGATCCTCCTGTTCGCGCGCCAGGTCGGCGAGGCGAGCGAGGCGTCGTCGCGGGTGCAGGCGATGGAGGTGTCGAACGCCGCGCTCGAGACCGAGGTCATGGGCCTGGAACGCGAGCTGACCCTCATCCAGCGCCAGGCCTACATCGAGCAGCAGGCCCGCGAGTACCGCCTGGGCACCAGCCGCGAGATCCCGTTCGTGCTCGCCGACGTCGCGCCGCCGCTGGCGCCCGACGCGCCCGGGTCGGCCTCCGTGCGGCTGGGCGCCGTCGTGGACCGGCCGTCACCGCTCGAGTCGTGGCTGGACCTGCTGTTCGGCGCCGCCGACGACCGGCCGGAGTAGCGCGCCGCCGATTCGCCTTCCCTCGGCGCGGGCCGACGCCTATGCTGGAACCCTCGCGACCCGCCCACTGCCGGCGGGCGCCGACGCGCGTCATCGCGGTGACGCCAGGGGAGGATGGGCCGGCTTCGGATGATCACGATCCCGGTTGAGGACTGGGTGTTCGGGGTGTCGGCCCTGATCGGCGGGGTCCTGCTGCTGATCACCGTCGTGTTCGACGACGTGATCGGCGGGATCCTGGACGGCATCGGGCTCGGCGTGGACATCGCCGGGACCTCGATCACGCCGATCCTGCTCGGGTTCATCGGCATGTTCGGGGCCGGCGGCCTGTTCGCGACCCAGGTCATGGACCTCCACGGCGCGCAGGCGGCGATCGTCGGCCTCGTCGCGGGGGGCGGCGGCGCGGCGCTCGCCGGTGGGCTGTTCAGCGTCCTGCGCCGCACGGAGAGTGGCGAGCCGTTCAGGATCGCGGACCTGGTCGGGGGACAGGCCTACGTGAGCGTCGCCGTCCCGGCCGGCCGCTACGGCTCGGTGCTGGTCCACGTGGAGGGCCAGACCCACGAGTTCGCCGCCACCGCGGACCACGACATTCCGGCCGGGCGCAACGTCATCGTCATCGGGACCGCAGGCACGGGCGTCATCGTGCGGGACGAGTCGGCGACCGCGACCGCGGCCGCCGGACAGGAGGGGTAGGCCGTGTTCGACGAGCTGTTCGATGTCCTGGGCAGCGGCGTGATCGCCGTGATCGTCCCGGTCATCATCATCGTCCTGCTGTTCGCGTACGCGACCAGCCGGGTCAAGGTCGCCGGCGCCAACGAGGCGCTGGTCCGGACCGGCGGCGTGTTCGGCGGCGGGGCCCCGGCGCAGCTCAAGGTGGTGCGCGCGGGCCGGGTCATCGTGCTGCCGCTGGTCCACAAGCTGGGCCGCGTCCACCTCTCCGCGCGCCAGATCAACGTCGCGCTCTCGGACGCCGTCACCAAGCAGGGCATCAAGGTCGCCGTGCAGGGCGTGGCGACGGTCAAGATCGGTGGCGACGAGGAATCGATCCGCAACGCGGCCGAACGGTTCCTGGACCACGAGGACCTCCTCGACTCGATCGTCAAGAACGTCCTCGAGGGGTCGCTCCGGTCGATCGTCGGCACCCTGACCGTCGAGGAGCTCAACTACGACCGCCAGAAGTTCCAGCAGGAGGTCCAGACCGCCGCCAAGGGCGACCTCGCGACGTCCGGCCTGTCGATCGACAACTTCACGATCCAGGCGATCCGCGACGAGGTCGGCTACATGGACCTCATCGGCCAGCAGGAGACGGCCCGCCGCGAGCGGGACGCC
>CAYJOH010000413.1:0-2611 GCA_964371685.1 uncultured Anaerolineaceae bacterium | reverse complement strand
GTGGTGGGGGCGCGGCGCGGGGCCGCCGAGGGCCGGCGCCTGGTCGAGGGGGGGGTCAGCCAGGTGGGCCTGGGGGCCCCGGCCGCCGGCCGGGACGCCGCCGGGGCGCTGGTGGGGCTCACCGGCTGGGGGCTGCTGGCCAACGCGGACGGGGCCGCCTGGGATGGCGACGGGCCGGTCACGGTCTCGTCGGTCCTGGGTGGCAAGGCGATCGTCCGCAGCACCCTCGCCGCGCCCGCCGGGATCGTCTCGGTCCGCCCCGGCGCGGTGGCCGCGGAGCCGGCGGCCGGCGCCGGGGCCGTCGAGTCGCACCAGCCGGCCCCCGAGCCTGCGACGCCCGCCGTGCCCGTCCTCGACCGGGTCAGCGAGGCGGGCGCCGAGGCGTCGCTCGAAGAGGCACGCATCGTCGTCGTGGGTGGCCGCGGCGTCGGCAGCCCGGACGGCTTCGGCATCGTGGAGGACCTGGCCGGGCTGCTGGGCGGCGTCGTGGGCGCCACGCGCGCGTCCGTGGACGCCGGCTGGATCGCCTATGCGCGCCAGATCGGGCAGACCGGCAAGGTCGTGAAGCCCGCCCTGTACCTCGGCCTCGGCGTGTCGGGCGCGATGCAGCACCGGGTGGGGATGCAGGGCGCGGGCACGATCGTCGCCGTCAACCGGGACCCGGACGCACCCATCGCGGAGGTCGCCGACCTGTACGTGGTCGGTGACCTGTTCGAGGTGGGACCGGCGCTCGCCGCCGAGCTCCGCGCCCGCCGCGGCGCCTGACGCGGCCGGACCGCGACGGGGAGCGGGCCATGTCGGACGGGACGACCCTGTGGCTGATCATCCTGGGGGTGCTGGCCGCGGCGGCCGCGATCGTGCTGCGCCGGATGTCGCAGCTCGTCGCCCGGACGCGGGAGCTGGAGCGCTTCCAGCGGGATGCCGCCACGCTGGACCGGCAGTTCGCCGAGGCCACCACGCCGCTGGTGACGGCGCTGGACGACATCCGGCGCCACGCCGGCGACCCGCAGGCGCTGGCGAAGGTGCTGCCGGGCGCCTCGGACGCGCTGCGGACCGCCGCTGCCGATGCCCGCGCCCTGCGACCCCCGACGGTGCTCCGCGACCGGGCCGCCGTCCTCGTCCGTGAGCTGGACCGGGCGGTCCGCGCCACGGAGCTCGTGGAGCACGGCCTCGACGCGCTGCTCGCCGCCCGCGGCAACCGCGAGCTCGAGGCACAGGTCTCGCTCAAGCGCGGGGCGCTCAACCTCCGGCACTCGCGGGAGGCCTTCTCGCTCATCGTGGCGGAGGTCGCGGGCCTGGACCCGGCAGCCCTCACGGCCATCGCGGCCAACCGCTCGTCGGCGCCGCTGCCGACCGTGCCGACCTACTTCGTCGACGGCCCCGACGCCAACGGCGAGTCCGCCTTCGACCCCCGCATATAGTGGTATCCTGACCGCACACCACTATGGCTAGTGGTCCGCGAGGACGGAGGGTCCATTGCGCTGCCCCCAGTGCGGCACCCGTGACACGCGCGTCGTGGACTCGCGCGACCTGGACGAGTCCGCCACCATCCGACGCCGCCGGGAGTGCCCGGCCTGCAGCGCCCGGTTCACGACCTACGAGCGGGTCGAGGCCGCACGCCTGGTGGTCCTCAAGCGCGACGGCGTGCGCCAGGAGTTCGACCGCGACAAGCTCGCGAGCGGCCTGGCCAAGGCGCTGACCCGCCGGCCGGTGCCGGACGATGCGGCGGAGCGGGCCGCCGACGCGATCGAGGCCGAGCTGCGCTCGTCCGGCAGCTCCGAGATCCCGAGCTCGCGGATCGGGGCGATGGCGATGGACAAGCTGCGCGCGATCGACCACATCGCGTACATCCGGTTCGCGTCCGTGTACCAGAGCTTCGAGGACCTCGAGGACCTCAAGCGCGAGGTGGACTCGCTGTTCGCGGAGGGCGGTACGCCGAAGAAGGCGAAGAAGGCCAGGTGAGCGTCCTCGCCGATCGCGACATCCGCGCCGAGCTGGAGGCCGGCCGCGTCCGCATCGACCCGTACGACCCGCAGGACCTCCAGCCCTCGTCCGTGGACCTGCACCTGGACCGCAGCTTCCGGGTGTTCCGCAACAATCGGTACGCGTTCATCGACCCCCGGACACCCCAGCCGGACCTGACGGAGCTGCTGACGGTGGGGGACGACGAGCCGTTCATCCTCCATCCGGGCGAGTTCGTGCTGGGCCAGACGGTCGAATGGGTGGAGTTGCCCGACGACATCGTCGCGCGCCTCGAGGGGCGGAGCTCGCTCGGCCGCCTCGGCCTCCTCATCCACTCGACTGCGGGCTACGTGGACCCGGGCTGGAAAGGCACCCTGACCCTCGAGCTGTCCAACGTCGCCAACCTGCCGATCGCGCTGTACTACGGCATGCGGATCGGCCAGATCAGCTTCTTCCGGATGAGCGCACCGGTCGAGCGGCCGTACGGCTCCAAGGAGCTGGGATCGAAGTACCAGGGCCAGACGGAGCCGACGGCGTCCGCGATCCACGCCGACCTCGAGCGCGGGCGCCCCGAGGGCTGACCCGATGCCGCTCAACGACGCCGTCGACTGGCGCACCGACCTCGGCGGGGGCACGACCGTCGCGCTCA
>CAYJOH010000412.1:0-2620 GCA_964371685.1 uncultured Anaerolineaceae bacterium | reverse complement strand
CCGGGCGACGACCCGGCCCTCGACGCGGCCCTCGAGGTGCTCAGCGAATCGGCGACGGGGCTCCGGGAGCGCGCCGCCGCATAGGCGTCGACCGGCGGCCGCCGGCCCCGACGAACGTCGCGCTTGCGCCTTCCGCGCGCATCGGGTACGTTCCCTGCGAACGAAAGGAGGTGATGTGCAGTGACAGAAAGCGGTAGTTGCTGCACCACCTCGGCGGAGATCGTCGTCTAGAGGCGATCCCGACGGGTGGTCGGTAGCAATTCGAACGCCGGTCCGGCAACGGGCCGGCGTTCGTGCGTCCGGGACCGGGCGACGCGGCCGACGGGGGCCGCCGTGCGACACTGGCCCCGCCACCCACACGAGAGGAGCCACACCCGATGGGCGACACCATCGCCCAGAACCGCCGAGCACGGCACGAGTTCCACGTCGAGGACACGTTCGAGGCCGGGATCGTGCTGCGCGGCACCGAGATCAAGAGCATCCGGGCCCACAAGGTGAGCCTGGCCGACGCGTACGCGCGGATCGAGAGGGACGAGGCCTGGATCATCGGCCTCCACATCTCCCCGTACGAGTCCACGGACGTCCGCTTCAACCACGAGCCGAAGCGGGCGCGGAAGCTGCTGCTCCACCGCGCGCAGATCGACGAGCTGCTGGGCAAGACGAAGGCCAAGGGCCTCACGCTGGTGCCGCTCCGGATCTACATCAACGACCATGGCAAGGCGAAGCTGGAGCTGGGCCTCGCCCGCGGCAAGCAGACGTGGGACCGGCGGCGCGAGATCGCGGAGCGGGACAGCCGGCGCGAGATGGACCGCGCCGTGGCGGACGCGCGGCGCCGGTAGCGTCGCCAGCGAGGGAGGAGGCCGATGCGGCTCGCGCGGATGCTCCAGGCGGTCGACGCGCACGCGGCCGGCGAGCCGGGGCGGGTGATCACGGGCGGGGTGCTGGACGTCCCGGGCGCCACGATGTTCGACAAGATGCGCCACCTCGCGGAGCACGGCGACGGCCTCCGGAAGCTCATGCTGCGCGAGCCGCGCGGCTACCCGGCGCTGTGCGCGAACGTCATCCTGCCTCCGACGCACCCCGACGCCGATGCGGGCTACGTGATCATGGAGCAGGTCGAGTACCCCGGCATGTCGGGCACGAACACGATCTGCGTCGCGACGGTGCTGCTCGAGACCGGCATGCTGCCGATGACGGAGCCGGTGACGGAGATCACGCTCGAGGCGCCGGCCGGCCTCATCCGCATCCGGGCGACCTGCGCCGGCGGCAAGGTCACCGGCGTCACGTTCCGCAACGTGCCCGCGTTCGCGACCCACCTCGATGCGCCGGTCGAGGTGCCCCAGCTGGGCACGGTCACGGTGGACGTCGCGTACGGCGGCATGTTCTACGTCATCGCGGACGCGGCGGCCCTCGGGTTCCGCCTGACACCCGACGAGGGCCGCGACATCACCCGGGTCACCGAGATGATCAAGGCCGCGGCCCGGGAGCAGCTGCCGGTCGTCCACCCCGAGCAGCCCGGGTTCGCCGGGATCACCATCGGCCAGCTGTCCGGCATCCCGCACAACCCACAGAACTCGCGCCGGAACGTGGTCACGGTCTCGACCGGGGAGCTGGACTGGTCGAAGCCGTCGACCTGGACCGGCGTCATCGACCGGTCGCCGTGTGGCACCGGGACGTGCGCCAAGATGGCCGTGCTCCACGCCAAGGGGCAGCTCAAGGTGGGCGACGAGTTCCGCCACGAGGGCATCCTCGGGACGGTGTTCACGGGAAGGATCGAAGCGGAGGCGCGGGTCGGCGACCACGCCGCGATCGTGCCGTCACTCACCGGGACGGCGTGGATCACCGGCTTCGCGAGCTACGTCGTGGACCCGTCGGACCCGTTCTTCGAGGGGTTCACCGTGGGCGATCTGTGGTGACGACGACCGTCAGCGGAGCAGGTAGCGCCGGCTGAGCGGGACCTCGGCCACCGGGTCCACGGCCAGCGGCCGCCCGCCCAGCGACACGGCCCCGGTCCGGATGTCGATGTCCACGGGTGCCGTGGCCCGGTTCGCGTGCAGGGAGCCGCGCGTGAGACCGCGCACGCCGGCCACGGGCACGAGCGTGCGCCGCGTGCCCAGGCGCGAGGCCAGCACCGCGCGGTCCACCGATGACGACACGAACGTCACCGAGACCCGCGGCGCCGCGTTCGGCGTCCCGCCCCAGTCCGCCCGGTAGCGGGTCGGCTCGGCGCGCTCCAACGAGGCATTCCCCTCGCCCAGCGGCCCCCAGGCCGGGAAGCCACACTTGAACACCCACTCGGGCTTGACGCCGAAGAAGCCGGGCTTCCAGAGCACGAGGTCCGCCAGCCTCCCCGGCCGCAGCGACCCGACGTGGTCGGCGAGGCCGTGCGTGATCGCCGGCTCGATCGTCACCTTGGCGAGGTACCGCAGCACCCGCGCCGTGTCGTCGCGGTCGTCGGGGTCCTCGAGGCCTGGGTCGGGCGGCAGGCCGGTGATCCCGGACCCGGCCTCGGACCGCCGCCACGCCTTCATCACGTGCGCCAGCTGGAAGGTCCGCCGGACCGTCTCGCCGATCCTGCCCATCCCCTGCGAGTCGGAGTTGACGATCCCGATCGCGCCCA
>CAYJOH010000411.1:0-2628 GCA_964371685.1 uncultured Anaerolineaceae bacterium | reverse complement strand
GGAGTCGCTCAACGGCCTCGAGGACGTCATCAAGTACGAGGGTCCCCACACGATCGCGGCGGTCTTCCTCGAGACCGTCGTGGGGACGAATGGCATCCTGATCCCGCCCGACGGCTACCTAAAGGGCGTCCGCGAGCTGTGCGACAAGTACGGGATCATGATGGTCGCCGACGAGGTCATGGCCGGCTTCGGCCGGACCGGCCGCTGGTTCGCGGTGGACCACTGGGACGTGGTTCCGGACCTGATGACGATGGCCAAGGGCCTCACCTCCAGCTACCTGCCGCTGGGCGCGGTCGCGATGCGTGACCACATCTCCGAGGCCATGGACTCGAAGATGTTCTTCGGCGGCCTGACCTACAGCAGCCACCCGATCAGCCTCGCCGCAGCCCTCGCCACGATCGGCGTCTACGAGGAGGACGACCTGGTCGGCAACGCGGCCCGCCTGGACCCCGTCCTGCGCGCGCACCACGAGGACCTGGCCCGCAAGCACCCGAGCGTCGGTGCCCATCGGAGCATCGGCCTGTTCGGGATCCTGGACCTCGTGCGCAGCCACGACCCGTGGACCCCGATCACGCCGTTCAACGGCACCAGCGACGAGATGAAGGCCATCGGCAAGTTCTTCCGCGAGAACGGGCTGTACACGATGATGGCCAACAACTCGATCCACACCAACCCGCCGTTGTCCATCACCGCGGACCAGCTGGCCGAGGGGTTCGCGATCATCGACCGCGCCCTCGACATCGCGGACCAGGCCGTCAAGGGCTGACCGCCGGGCTCGATCGAAAACGAGCGGCCGGCCTCGCGAGGGACCGGCCGCTTCGCGCCCGCGCCGCGCGGTCCGGGCGTACCCTCCGCTCGATGCCGTCCGTCGCGATCCACGCGTCATGAGCCCGAGCCTGCCGCGCCTCGGCCGCCTCGTGGTCGTCACGGGCGCGTCGCTGGCGATCGCCACCCTCGCGATCGCGCTCATGGAGCACAGCCTGGGCGTCGAGAACGCCTCGTCCGCGTACCTGGTCGCGGTCGTCCTGGCGGCCCTCGTCGTGGGCACCGGGGGCGCGATCGTGGTCGCGGTCGGCGCGTTCCTGGTCTACAACTTCCTGTTCACCGAGCCCCGGTTCACGCTCGTGATCCACGACCCGGGCGTGCTGCTCAGCGTCGTCCTGCTGCTGTTCGTCGGCGTGGTCGTGGGCCGGCTGGCGGCGCTGCAGCGCGAGCGGGCGGAGGCGGCGCGCGCGCGCGAACACGAGGCGACCGCGCTGTTCCGGGTGAGCTGGGCGCTGGCGACCCGCGACGCCATGACGCCCGCGCTGGCGCAGATCGGCGATGCGCTGCGCACCGAGACGGGGATGACGCGGGTGTGGGTCGCCATCGGCGACGACGAGGCCACCGAGCGCGTCGCCGCCGACACGGGCGACGGCACGCCACCACCGCCGCCGTCCCGCTTGCGCGTGCTCGGGCGCACGCCGGTCGACGAGCCTGCCCGCTGGGTCCGCGTCCAACGGCCAGGGACGGGGCCGGCCGGAGCCGCACCGCCGGCGCCCCTCGACGCGTACCGGGTCCGGATCGAGGCCAGCGGCGAGCCCCTCGGGTCGATCTGGGCGCTGCGCGAGCGCGGCATGCACGAGCCGGACCCGGTCGAGACGCGGCTGCTGGCCGCGGCCGCGGACCAGGTGGGGCAGGCGATCACCCACGACCGGGCGGCGGAACGGACCCGCGCGGCCGACGTCGCCCGCCAGAGCGACGCCCTCAAGTCGGCGCTGCTCCAGTCCGTGTCGCATGACCTGCGCACCCCGCTGGCCACCATCCGGGCCGCCGCCGGCAGCCTGCGGCCGGGCGGGCAGCTCGATGACGAGGCCCGCCGGGCGAGCGCCGACGCCATCGAGCGCGAGGTGGAGTACCTCGACCGCCTGGTCGCCAACCTGCTGGACCTGAGCCGGATCGAGGCCGGCGCGCTGCGGGCCCGCCGCGACGTGTTCGAGCTCGACGACCTCCTCGCGCGCTCGATCGCCAGCGTGCGCCCCAGGCTGGGCGCCCGGACGCTGGAGGTCGAGCTGACGGCCCCGCCGGTCGAAGTGGACCCCGTGTTCCTCGACCAGGCGTTCTCGAACATCCTCGACAACGCCCGCAAGTACACGCCGGACGGGGCCACGATCCGGGTGACCGCGACCGCCCCCGGCGACGGCCGGGTCCGGATCGTCGTGGAGGACGACGGCCCGGGCGTGGCGGATGACGTCATGCCGCACCTGTTCGAGAAGTTCTATCGGGCGCCCGGGGCGACCGCCGGGTCGCGGAGCGGGACGGGGATCGGGCTGGCCGTGGCGCGCGGGGTGCTCGAGGCGACCGGCGGGCGGGTCGAGGCGCGCCGGAGTGCCATGGGTGGGCTCGCCTTCGACATCGACCTGCCCGTGGCCCGGGTGCCCGCGTCGGTGACGGCCGGCGAGGGCACGCCGTGAGCCCGGCGGCCGGCGGCGCGCGGATCCTGGTCGTCGAGGACGACGCCGAGACGCGGTCCGCGCTGCTCCGCGAGCTCACCGCGAGCGGCTACGAGGTGGACGAGGCGCCGGACGGACGGACCGCGATGGAGCGCTGGGCCCTGCGTCGCCCCGACGTCGTGCTGCTGGACCTCGG
>CAYJOH010000410.1:0-2632 GCA_964371685.1 uncultured Anaerolineaceae bacterium | reverse complement strand
TTGTCCATCAGGGCGCGCAGGTGGTCGAGGTCATCCGTGTCGCCCGCGTGCCCGATGACCACCCGCTCGGGCGGCACGCCGCACTCGCGGAGGAAGCGCTGCTGCTCCTGGCCGTTACGGCTCGCGGGGTGCGAGTGCGTCGTGATCGTGACGCCGGTGGCAAGGTGCGCGATCGCCGCCGCCCGCATGATCCGCGCGACGTCCGCGGTGATGCCCGCCTCGTCGGTCACGACCTTGAGCATCCCAGCTCGGACGGACGTGCCCGCGATCCCGTCACGGATGTCGCCGACGAACAGCTCGACCAGCTCGTCGGGGCCGTCGATCGGCCGTCCCGGACCGTGGAGCTGGAAGTAGAGCGGCAGGGCTTCGCGCGCGTACCAGCCCGTGGCCGCGACGATGTTGACCGGGCCTCGATCGGCCACCGCCGCGACGGTCCGGACGTCGCGACCCAGGCCCGGCACGGTGAGGTCCACGACGGTCCGGACCCCGAGCGCATGCAGCGCCTCGAACACCTCCACGGCACGCGGGATCGCCTCGGACGGGTCCCAGCCCGACGCCGCCACGTTGAGCTCGCGCTCCGGATCGCGCACGAAGACGTGCTCATGGAGGAGCGTGACCCCCAGGTCGTCCGGCGCCAGCGGCCCGCGGTAGGTCTGGACCGGCGTCACGGGCACGCTCCCTCGGGCATCGGCCGCGCCCTCACTCCCCCGCCGGGCGAACGATCTCGACGGCGTCGCCCGCCGTTGCCTCGGTGCCGGGCGACGTCCCGTTGCCGTTCGGGTCCGCGGGCTCCGGCGACGCGACCTGCCGGCGGACAGCATCCGTGTCGGCACCCAGCGGCCGCGCCAGCGGGGGGACCCGGCCGGGGGTGCGGGAGAGCTTGGGCACGACCCCCGGCACGAGGAGGGGTTCGGGTAGCCGCTCGTCCTCCACCGCCACGATCATGTCGCGGCTCTGGAACTGCGGGTCCGCGACGATGTCCGCGATGCTGTTGATGCGGCTCGCCGGGATCCGGCCCTCCCGAAGCGTGGCCACGACCTCGGCGGCCGTCCGCTTCGCCGTCCATGCCCCGACCACCGCATCCAGCTCGGCGGCACGCCGCACGCGCCCCCGGTTGGTCCACAGGTCGGGATCGTCGGCGTAATCGAGCCGCCCGATGACCCGGAACAGGCTCCGGAACAGCGGCGTCGTGTTCGCGGCGATGCACACGAGAGCCGCATCCGCGCACGGATACGCGTTGGTGGGTGCCGAGTTGTGTGCGATGTTGCCGACCCGCTCGCGGACCGTCCCGGACTGCCCGAACTCGGGCAGGACGCCCTCGAGCATGCTGAACACGGCCTCGGTGAGGGCGACGTCGACAACCTGGCCCCGGCCCGAGTCGCGCCGTTCGTGCAGCGCCAGGAGCGCCCCGAGCAGGGCGTACAGCGAAGCGATCGAGTCGCCCAGGCTCAGGCCGACCCGGGCCGGCGGGCGGTCGGGTTCGCCCGTCAGATAGCGCAGCCCGCCCGCCGCCTCGGCGATGGTGCCGAAGCCCGGCTGTTCGCGAAGCGGCCCGGTCTGGCCGTACCCGGAGATCCGCACCACGATCAGGCGCGGGTTCGCCCGCAGCAAGTCCTCGGGGTCCAGGTTCCAGGCCTCGAGCCGGCCCGGCCGGAAGTTCTCGATGAGGATGTCGCTCTCGGCGGCGAGCGCCCGGACGAGGGCCTGGTCGCGAGGATCGTGGAGGTCCGCCGTCACGGACCGCTTGCCGCGGGACTGGACGAGGTGCCACACGGACTGGCCGTTCCATGTCGCGCCCCAGGTGCGCAGCGGATCGCCGTGGCTCGGGTGCTCGACCTTGATGACCGCGGCGCCGAAGTCCGCCAGCCAGCGGCCGGCGAACGGCCCCGCGATGAGGGTGCCGAGCTCGAGCACGCGCAGATCCGCCAGCGGACCCGGGGGGCCGTCAGGGGCAGCGCTGCCGTCCGAGTGAGTCACCATGCACCGTATCCAGTCGCCGAGGGTGCCGGATGGCTACGAACATCCGGTTGTCCGGGTCGCCGGGTCCGGCCTGCGCCGCCGGCGCGGTGGGCCCGTCCGGCGGCCATCACGAGCCTACGTCTTCGGGAGCTCGGCCTGGGGCGTGTACACCCACAGGAGCTTGAGCGGTTCGGTGCCGGTGTTCCTGTGCTGGTGGTAGACGCCCTTGGGCACCCACATCGCGTGGCCGGGGCCGAACTCCGCCTCCTCGCCCTCGGAGACGACGAGGCCCGAGCCCGCGATCACCAGGTTGATCTCCTCGGACTCGGGGTGGATGTGGTACGAGCTCGCCTCGCCCGGCTCGAAGATCGTGATCCCCGCCATGAACTCCTCGGACCCCGTCTCGGGCGACACGAACCGGAACACCTTCCGGCGCATGCCGGGCTCGTCCAGTCCGATCCAGATCTGCTCGGCATCGTCGAACGGCGAGATCAGTCGCACCTTCATCGGTTCGTCTCCTGTGCTGAGGTGTCGGGAACAGGGACGCCGTCATAGAGCGCAGCGGTCGGGTCGATGAGACGCATGGGACGCTCGCGCGCTCGCTCCTCGACGATGTGGGCCGCGAGCCCGAAGCTCCTCGCGATCGCGAACAGGAAGTCCCCGTACTCGGGGT
>CAYJOH010000409.1:0-2646 GCA_964371685.1 uncultured Anaerolineaceae bacterium | reverse complement strand
GTCGCCGTGTGGCAGTCGTAGCCATCCGGGTTCTTCGCCAGGTAGCCCTGGTGGTCGTCCTCGGCGAAGTAGAACTCGGGGGCCTCGCGGATCTCGGTCGTGATCGCGCCGTAGCCGGCCTTCGCGAGCTCGCCCGCGTACAGGTCGCGTGACGCGGTCGCGGCCGCCAGCTGCGCCGGGCCGTGCGCGAACACCGCGGACCGGTACTGCGTGCCCACGTCGTTGCCCTGGCGGTGTCCCTGCGTTGGATCGTGGTGCTCCCAGAACACCTTGAGCAGCCGCTCGTAGGAGACAACCGAAGGGTCGTACACCACCCGCACCGCCTCGGCATGGCCGGTGCGCCCGGTGCACGCCTCGCGGTAGGTGGGGTTCGGCGTCCCGCCACCCTGGTAGCCGACGGCCGTGACCCAGACACCCGGGATCGACCAGAACGTCTTCTCGGCGCCCCAGAAGCAGCCCATGGCGAAGTCGGCGGCCTCGAAGCCCTCGGGGTAGGGCGGCGCCAGCCGGTGGCCGCTCACGACGTGGACGCCCGGCTCGACGATCGGCTCGGCGCGGCCCGGGAGGACCTCCTCGGGGCGCGGCATGGACGGCTGGTGGAACAGGAACTGCATGGGGACCTCCGTGTGCCCGCAGTCTACGGGCCGCCGGTGACGGACCCGTGACGCGGGGCCGCTACGCCTCGCGCAGCTCCACCGCGGGGCGCTCGCGCTCGTCGCCGTCGGCCGCGAAGAACGGCTGGGGCATCCAGCCGAACAGGCCGGCCACGAGGTTGGCCGGCACCTGGGCGATCCGCGTGTTGTGGCGGAACACCTGGTCGTTGTACAGCTCGCGCCGGTCCGCGATGATCTCCTCCAGGCGCGCGATCTCCGCCTGGAGCGCGGCCACGTTGGCGGCGGACTTGACCTCGGGGTAGCTCTCCACGACCGCGAACAGGTGGCGCACCGCCTCGGACGTCGCCTCGCTGGTCGCGGCCTGGCGGGGGATGGGGTCGCGGGCCGAGTAGGCCGCCCGGCGCGCCGTGACCTCCTCCAGCACGTCCTGCTCGAAGGCCATGACGTCGCGCACGGCCTCCACGAGGTTGGGCAGCTCGTCGTAGCGCTGCTTGAGCGCGACGTCGATGTTGGCCCACGCCTTCGCGATCCGGTTCCGCAGCGCCACCACGGCGTTGTAGGTGCCGATCACGAGGAACCCGATGACGACGACGAGCACGAGCAGCGCGAACAGGGCGGCGACGGCGGTCGGGCTCATGGTCGCGCCATCATCGGGCACGGGCGCCCGCGCCGCAGCGTCATCCCGCCGCCAGCAGCAGCGCGCCGGCCACGGCGGACCCGATCGCGAGCACGGCGCCCAGCAGCCCCACCAGGAACCGCCCCTCCTCGCGCGCCACGGCCTCGCCCGGCGTCCCCGTCGCGATCAGCAGCGGCGAGTCCGGGGCGGCCGCCACGACCAGCAGGTCGGGCTCGAGGTCGAACACCTGCTCGATCCGTGCCGCCTCCTCGGGCGTGGCGAGGACGGGCGCGGCCACCCCCTCGTCCAGCTCCGGTGCCCGCACCGGCCGCCCGATGCCGAACCCCGGGATCGCCGCGTTGCCCCAGGCCTCCTCCGGCGTCAACAGGGTGCCGGCCGCCCGGGCCTCGGCGACCTCCGCCGCGACTTCTGGGTCCTCCAGGCCCGCGAGCGGGTCGCCGTACCGGTCCAGGCGGTCCGCCCCGCTCGGGTCCTCGAGGTGCCCGAACGGCAGCGCCGTCCCGACGACGGTGATGACGTCGCCCTCCTCGAGTCGCGCCTCCTCGTAGCGGCGGCCGCCGTCCTCGAACGATCCGCCGCCCAACCCGGACAGCTCAGGATCCGGGTCCGGGACGCGGACGGTGAGCAGGGCGGCGATCGCCGCCTCGCGGTCCGCGACGGGCTGTGCCCACGGCGACCCGCTCCGGAGCGCCAGGCCCGGCGGCTCGTCGCCCAGCGGCCCCGTGTGCTCGGCGAAGCGGTCGGGGGCGTCGATCCGGGCGCCGCGCGGGAACACGCGGATCGATGCGGACGCGTCGCGGACCCGGAACCCGATGCCCCGCTCCTCGGCGAACAGCTCCTGCTCGTCGCGCCCGCTGGAGCGGATCCTGGACCGGTACCACACGCAGTCCCGGCTCTGGAGCGGCGAGACCAGGGTCACCTCGGCGCGCTCGACAACGCCGCTGATGCGTACCTCGCCCGCGGCGAGCGTGGCGATCCGGGACGTGGACGTGTCGCCGATCCGCGGGGCGGCCCGGTAGCCCCCGAAGCCGCGCCACAGCAGGAGCAGGCCCACGCCGATCCCGGCGAGGCACAGGCCGAGCAGCGAGGGGTCCGCGTTGATCACGAGACGCGGGCTATCCGGCTCAGGCGGGCGAGGACGGGCGCGGGCGGGACGCGCGCGCCATCAGCCGCCCCGGCTGCGCCGCATCGCGCCCGCGATCAGCAGCGCACCCAGCCCGATCACGACCACCGGCCAGGCGAGGTCCCAGTCGATATCGACGTACTCGTCCACGAGGAACCAGCCGCCGATCAGCACCAGGACGACGCCGGCCACGATGCCCGCGCTGCCGGTGTCCACCTTGGGGGCGACCCACGGCTGCTGGGGCGTCGCGTAGCCCTGCGGCGGTGCCGCCC
>CAYJOH010000408.1:0-2651 GCA_964371685.1 uncultured Anaerolineaceae bacterium | reverse complement strand
GCGGCGAGGCGGACTGGGACGAGATCGAGGAGACGCTCATCACCGGCGACGTCGGGGCGACCCTGGCCATGGACGTCGTCGACCGTGCCCGCCGCCGGCGGGACGCCGAGCCCGCGGAGGCCGTCCGCGACGAGCTGGCGCGGCTCCTCGCCGTGCGCGACGCGGAGCACTGGGAGCCCGTGCCCGCGGTCGAGGGCGGCCCGGCCATCGTCCTCGTCGTGGGCGTCAACGGGACCGGCAAGACCACGACCATCGGCAAGCTCGCGGCACGCGAGCGCGCCGCCGGCCGTCGCGTCGTCCTCGCCGCGGCCGACACGTTCCGGGCGGCCGCCATCGACCAGCTCCGCATCTGGGCCCAGCGCACGGGCTCGGAGATCATCGCCCACGCGCCCAACGCGGACCCAGCGGCCGTGGTGTTCGACGCGCTCGACGCCGCCATCGCCCGCCACGCGGACCTCGTGATCGCCGACACCGCCGGCCGGCTGCACACGAAGTCGAACCTGATGGACGAGCTGGCCAAGGTCCGGCGCGTCATCGACAAGCGGCTGCCCGGCGCCCGGGTGGAGACGTTCTTCGTCCTCGACGCCACCACCGGCCAGAACGGGCTCGCCCAGGCGAAGGCGTTCCACGAGGCGGTCGGGCTGACGGGGGTCGTGCTGACCAAGCTGGATTCGACGGCCAAGGGCGGCATCGTGTTCGCGATCGAGCGGGAGCTGGGCGTCCCGGTCCGGTTCGTCGGGGTGGGGGAGCAGGCCGACGATCTCCTGCCGTTCGACCCCCAGGCGTTCGTGGCCGCGCTGTTCGAATAGCGCGCACAGGATCGTGCGCCGCGGGGCGCTCGCGCGGGCCATGGCGTACACTCCGTCCGCCTCGGTGTCGCCAGAACCCGCGCACCACCCGCCCGGCGTCCGCCGTGCGGCCTGATCTCAACCGACAGCCAAGGGTCGCCGTCCCCGCATGTTCGACAGCCTCAGCGATCGCCTCCGCCGCACGCTCGGCAACCTGACCGGGCGTGGCCGCGTGTCCGAGGCCGACGTGGACGCCGCCATGCGCGAGGTCCGCCTGGCCCTGCTCGAGGCGGACGTCAACTTCAAGGTCGTCAAGGACTTCGTGGCCCGCGTCCGCGAGCGGGCGGTCGGGGCGGACATCCTCGACAGCCTGACCGCGGGCCAGCAGGTCGTGAAGATCGTCAACGAGGAGCTCACGGCGCTCCTGTCCGCCGGCGACCGGACGTTCCGCCTCGTGGGCAGCCCGGCCGTCGTGGCCCTGGTCGGGCTCCAGGGCTCGGGCAAGACGACGTCGGCCGCGAAGCTCGCGAAGCACGTCGTCAAGCTGGGCCGCCAGCCGATGCTGGTGGCCGCGGACCCCTACCGTCCCGCCGCCGCGGACCAGCTCGAGACGCTCGGCCGGCAGCTGGGCATCCCCGTCCACCGCGCCCCCGCCGGCACGCCCACCGTGGACATCGTCCGGGGCGGGATCGAGGCCGCCAAGCGGATCGGGCGCGACGTCGTGATCGTCGACACCGCCGGCCGGCTCACGATCGACGACGCGCTGATGGAGGAGATCCGGGGCATCGACGCCGCCGTCAGGCCGGTGGAGACGCTGCTCGTGGTCGACGCGATGACCGGCCAGGAGGCCGTCACCGTCGCCCAGGGGTTCGCCGCCGCCGTGCCGGTGACCGGCCTCGTGCTGACCAAGATCGACGGCGACGCCCGCGGCGGCGCGGCGCTCTCGATCGGCGCGGTGACCGGCATTCCCGTGAAGTTCCTGGGGACGGGCGAGAAGACCGATGCCCTCGAGGTGTTCCACCCGGACCGCCTCGCCGGCCGGATCCTGGGCATGGGCGACATCGTCAGCCTCGTCGAGCGCGCCCAGGAGGCGTTCGACGAGAAGCAGGCGGCACGCCTCGAGGAGCGGGTTCGCAAGAACGCGTTCACCCTCGAGGACATGCTGGACTCCATGCGCCAGATGCAGAAGATGGGTCCCATGGGCAACCTGATGTCGATGATCCCGGGGATGGGCGGCATGGCGAAGGACGCCCAGGCGGCGGTCGACCGGGGCGATCTCCGGCGCGTGGAGGCGATCATCCTGTCGATGACGCCCCGCGAGCGCCGGGATCCCGCGATCCTCAACGCGTCGCGTCGCCGGCGGATCGCGGCCGGGTCCGGTACGACCCTGCCTGATGTCAACCGGCTCGTGAAACAGTTCGGCGAGATGCAGAAACTCATGAAGCAACTCTCGGGAGGGGCGGGCCGTCGCGCGGCGATGGGCCAGCTCCTCGGACGACGATGACAGGGGGTCACCGATGACAGACCAGGATCCGACCCAGCGCTACGAGGCGCCGCCGGCGGCCGAGCCCGCCCCCACGGAGCCCCCCGCGCCCCCGGCCCCACCGGAGCCGGTGGTCGCCGCACCAACGGCACCGGTGGCCACTGCCCGTCCGGCGGGTCCCGGTCGCAGCCGCCTCCGGTGGCTCGTCGCCGGGATCGTGACGCTGCTCGTGGTGGGCACCGCGGCGGGTGCCACGTTCCTGCTCACGCGCGACGCCGGCGACCCGGACGTCCTCGCCTGGACGCCCGCGGACAGCGTCGTCTACACCGAGGCGCGCCTCGACCTCCCGGGCAGCCAGCAGGCCGAGCTCGCCAAGGTCA
>CAYJOH010000407.1:0-2651 GCA_964371685.1 uncultured Anaerolineaceae bacterium | reverse complement strand
ACGTCGGCGGACAGGCCCACTCCGACATCCGGACGCTGTTCGCGCTCATCACGCCCGACGCGATCGACGATCCGTGGGTGGGCATCGTCGTTCCCCACGAGCTCGTCCACCTCGTCCTCGACACCGCGGTCGAGAACCCGTACCGGTTCCCGCCGCGCTGGCTCAACGAGGGGCTCGCCGTCTACCTGTCCGAGAGCTACACCAACGCCGACCGTCGGCGCGTCGAGGCCGCGGTCGCGTCCGGTGACCTCCTGCCCCTTGACGCACTGGGCGGCCAGTTCCCGACGGACGCGAACCTGACCTTCCTCGCCTATGCCGAGAGCGTGTCCGCGGTCGACCACCTCGTCCGCGCGGACGGCCGCGACGCCTTGTTCGGCCTGATCGGGGCGTACAAGGATGGGCTGACCGACGACGAGGCATTCGAGCGCGTCCTGGGCCGGGACTTCGCGGCCTTCCAGGACGGCTGGCTGGCGGAGCTGGGCGCGGATCCGCCCGTGCGCTACGGGCCCCAGCCGGCGCCGGCCGGCCCGCTGCCTGACGGCTGGTCCGGCCCCGCGCAGACGTTCGCGCCGGGCGCGACGCCGGGTGCCGCCACCGCCGGGCCGGAGGCAACGCCCGGCGCGACCCCCGCCGACCGCCCCGCCGACGACGGCGCTGGCTCGGGCGCCACTGGGATGGTGATCCTGGCCGTCGTCGTAGTGGGGTTCGCCGTGGCCATCGGGCTCCTGGTGGCCAGCCGGAGGAGCCGGGCGACGTGAGCGGGCTCGCGACGCGGATCCGTTCGATCCCCAGCTGGCAGATCACGTTCGGCCTCGCGCTCCTGGCGCTGGGCTTCCTGATCGCCGCCCAGCTCGCGTCCGAGGGCCCGCGGATCCGCTACACGAGCCAGGAGCGGACGCCGCTGGTGGAGACCGTGCTCGACCTTCAGGCCCAGCAGGAGAACCTCAAGCAGCAGATCCTCGACCTGCGCGCGTCGATCCAGGAGCTCGAGGCCACCGGTCAGGGCAGCGAGGCGGTGACCCGCGAGCTCAATGCCCAGCTCGAGCAGGCGCGGATCGCGTCCGGCCTGGTGCCGATGACCGGCCCCGGCCTCGTGATCCAGCTGTCCGACTCCTCGGTGGCGGTGCCGCCCGACGGCAGCGAGCGCGACTACCTCGTGTCGGGGACCGACGTCCTGACCGTGGTCGAGGAGCTGTGGCTGGCCGGCGCCGAGGGGATCGCGGTCGGCGGCGAGCGCGTCACCGTGGCGACGGCGATCGTGGACATCGGCGGCTCGATCCTCGTCAACTCGGCCTACATCGCCGGGCCGTACCAGGTCACCGCGATCGGGCCCGCCGACATGCTCGACCGCCTGACCCGGTCGGCCGGGTTCGTGGACTTCATCCGGGCCCGCGCCGAGACGTTCGGCATCGGCGTGTCCTACGCGGTGCCGGAGTCGGTGGACCTGCCCGCGTACGCGGGCCTGGTGAACCTGCGAGCCGGCCGGGTGGCCCCGAGCCCGTCGCCCGAGGTGATTCCCTGATGCGCCGCACCTCGAGCCGGTTGGCCGTGAGCGCGGTCCTGCTGCTGCTTGGCTTCCTCGCCGTCGCCCAGGCCAACGTGACCGCCGACCCGGGCCTGGCCGCGATGTCGGCCCAGGACCTGACCGTGCTCGTCGCGAACCTCACGACCCGCAACAACCAGTTGCGCGAAGAGATCGCGACGCTCGGGGGCCAGCGTGCCGCCACGGCGGCCGCGGTCCAGCGCGGCGACACGTCGGTGGGACAGATCCGATCGGACCTCGATCGGATCCGGGGGTGGTCGGGTGCGCTGCCGATCACCGGGCCCGGCGTCCGGGTCCTGATCGAGGGGCCCATCCCCGGCGACGCGGTCTCGCAGCTGATCAACGAGCTCCGCAACGCGGGCGCGGACGGCATCGCGATCGGCGAGATCCGGGACGTGCCGGGCGTCGTGGTCACGGGCCCGGCCGGCGACCTGACCGTCGGCGGGATCCCGCTGAGCGGCGACATCGAGCTCATCGCGGTGGGCCAGCCGGAGGCGCTCAGCGGGTCGCTGACCCGCGCCGGCGGGCCGATCGCCCAGCTGGGCGCCCGGTTCCCGGACGTGCCGATCAGCGTCCTGCCGGACGACAGCGTGGTGCTGCCGGCGACGGACCGCGACCTCACGCCGGTGCTCGGGCGGCCGCACCTCTGAGCGCGCCCGGCCCGTCCGACCGGGTGCCCTCTGCTACCCTCGGGCCGATGTCCGGGCACCCCGTCCTCGAGCTGCTGCTGGGCGACGTCGTTCGCCTCCGGCGCCGCCATCCGTGTGGCGGGGAGACCTGGCTCGTGGACCGCCTGGGCGCCGACATCGGGCTCCGCTGCGAGACCTGCGGCCGCCACGTCATGATCGAGCGGCCCGCGCTCGAGCGCCGGGTGGCGGGGTTCGAGCGCCGCGGCGACCCCACGATCAGCGCCGCCGTGGCGCCCCGGCGCCCGTGAGCGCCCGACCGGAGAACGTGCTCGCGCCCCCCGGCGGCGGGCCCGATGACGGCGAGGCGGCGGCGCCGAGCGCGATCGAGGTCTTCCGAAACCGGCCGTTCCTGCTGCTCTGGCTGAGCCAGGCGTTCACGCAGATCGGCGGCAACATGGTCATCTTCGGGCTGACCGTGA
>CAYJOH010000406.1:0-2652 GCA_964371685.1 uncultured Anaerolineaceae bacterium | reverse complement strand
CGCCAGAAGCTGCTGTGGCAGACGGTCGTCGCGGTGGCCGCGGCGTGGCAGATCCAGAGCACCTACGCGCTGACCGGCTTCCGCGTCCCGTTCGTGGGCGACGTGACGATCGACCCGTGGCTGTACGTCGCGTTCGCCGCGTTCGCGATCGTGGCGGCGTCCAACGGCGTGAACATCACCGACGGCCTCGACGGCCTCGCCGGCGGCACGCTCGTGTTCGCGTTCGTCTCGTTCCTGATCATCGCCCTGCTCAACGAGCCGCAGCAGCCCAACCTCGCGTTCCTGTGCGCGCTGATCATCGGCGCCCTGCTGGGCTTCCTGTGGTTCAACGTCCACCCGGCGCAGGTGTTCATGGGCGACTCCGGGTCACTGTCGCTGGGGGCGACCCTGGCCGTCATCGCGCTGATCACCGGCCAGATCCTGGTGCTGCCGCTGATCGGCCTGATCTTCGTCCTCGAGACCGGGTCGGACATCATCCAGATCGGGTACTTCAAGCTCTCGGGCGGCAAGCGGATCTTCCGGATGGCGCCGCTCCACCACCACTTCGAGCTGGGCGGCTGGGACGAGGAGAAGATCACCCTCCGGTTCTGGATCGTCGGCATCCTGGCCGGGCTGCTCGGCGTGACCCTGTTCATGGCCTCGATCAATGCGCTCGCCTGAGATGGCCGGCGTCCGCCCGATCGACATCGATGCCCTCACGCTCGCCGACGTGCGCGACGGCGCGCTGGCGGATCGGCCGGTGACCGTGCTGGGGCTCGCCCGCAGCGGCGTCGCGCTGGCCCGGTTCCTCGCGGACGCGGGCGCGCGCGTGACCGTGTACGACGGCCGCCCGGCGGGCGAGCTCGAGGCCGCCATGGGGCAGCTCGGGGAGCGCGAGGTGACGCTGCGCCTGGGCCCCGACGTGGACCCGGCCGGGACGTGGCGCGACGCCGCCCTGGTCACGACCTCGCCGTCGATCACCCCCGACTACCCGACGACCGAGCCACGCCTCCGGGCCCAGCTCCGCGCCCTCGTCGACGCACGCGCGGCCGGCGACCCCGATGCCCCGGCGCTGGTCAGCGAATCGGACCTGTTCCTGCGCCTGTGCCCGGCCCCCACGGTCGGCGTCACCGGGACCAAGGGCAAGACGACGACCGCCGCCCTGGCCCACGCGATCCTCGCCGCGGACCCGCTCCACCCGGCGGTCCTGGGGGGCAACATCGGCACGCCGCTGGTGGAACGCCTGCCGGAGCTGACGCCCGGTCACCGGGTCGTCGTGGAGCTGAGCGAGCTCCAGCTGCCCGCGCTGTCGCGGGGCACGACGGTGGCCGTGTACACCAACGTGACCGCGGACCATCTCGATCGCCACGGCTCGCTCGAGGCGTACCGGCGGGTGAAGCGCCGCCTGGCGGAGCTGGTCGATCCCGACGGCGCCCTGGTGCTCAACATCGAGGACCCGGTCGTGGGTGGCTACGCGGGCCTTGGCACGGCCCCGGTCGTCCTGTACCGGAACGACCGTCCCGTGCCCGGCGGTCTCGGCGTCGTCGACGGCTGGATCGTCGCCGCCGCCGTGGAGCGCCTGCCGCTGGCCGGCGGGGGCGTGGCGGCGACCGGCCCGGGCGGCGGGATCATGCCGGCGGACGAGCTCGGGATCCCCGGGCGGCACAACGTGTCCAACGCGCTGGCGGCGATCGCGGTCGGGCTGCTGTTCGGGGTCGCGCCGGACGCGATCCGCCGGGCCGCCGCGGCCTTCCCGGGCGTCGAGCACCGGCTCCAGTCGGTCGGGCTGCTCGACGGCGTGCGGTTCGTCAACGACTCGCAGGGGACGCAGCCCGACGCGGTGATCGCGGCGCTGCGGGCCTTCCCGGCCCCGGTCGTCCTGATCGCCGGCGGCCGCGACAAGGGCGTGGACCTCGGCGAGCTGGCGCGGATCGTGGGCGAGACGGCCGCGGCCGCGGTCCTGATCGGCGAGAGCGGGCCCACGCTGGAGCGGCTGTTCGGGGCGGCCGGCCTCGCCCGCACCGAGCGGGCCGCCGGCATGGACGAGGCCGTCGCCGCCGCCCACCGGCTCGCCCGGGAGTCGCTCCGGGATCGGCCGGAGGGCACGGTCGCGACGGTCGTGCTGAGCCCGGCCGCCGCCTCGTTCGACATGTTCGAGGACTACGCCGCGCGCGGTCGCGCGTTCGTTGCCGCGGTGGGGCGCCTCGCCTCCGGCGGCTCCGGCATTGGGAGGCACGCATGAGCACGACCCTGCCGCTGGAGCGCGCCACGACCCGGGCCCGCGCCCAGAACACGCTCCAGCGCGAGCGCCACGAGCCCGAGTACGGGATCCTGGTCGCGATCGTCGCCCTGGCCGCCATCGGCATCCTGATGGTCTACTCGTCGTCCGCGATGAAGGCGTACCTGACCAAGGACGACACCTTCCTGATCGTCGGGCCGCAGATCCAGTGGGCGGCCGTGGGCGTCCTGGCCATGGTCGCGATGATGCGCGTCGACTACCGCTGGCTGCGGGTGGCCTCGGTCCCGCTGCTCGTGATCGGGGTCGTGGGGCTGGTCCTCGTGTTCGTGCCCGAGATCAACGTGGTCGTCGGCGGCTCCGCCCGGTGGCTCAAGGTGGGTCCGCTGCCGGCCGTCCACCCGGCCGAGTTCATGAAGCTCGCCCTGGTCGTGTAT
>CAYJOH010000405.1:0-2653 GCA_964371685.1 uncultured Anaerolineaceae bacterium | reverse complement strand
CCACCTCCAGGCGGGAGCGCCCGCGGCGTCGAGGCGGACGAGGCGCACCTCGGTCGTGGCGACGTCGACGTCGATCGATCCGTCGCCCGCCGCGACGAGCCGCGCACCGCGTGCGTCGGCGACCAGCTCGACGGCGGCGGCCGGGCTTTCGGTCACGGCATCGAGCAGGCCCCGCAGCCTCGTCACGAGCGCACCCAGCGCACCGTCGGCGCTCGCGTTCGAGCCGAGCGAGGCGAGGAGCTTCCCGTCCGGTCCCAGCTCGACCGTCTCCGTCGCGCCGTCGCGCGGCGTCTCGAGCCACAGCTCGCTCAGGCCCCGGCAGGCCGCCACCTCGCCCGCCAGCGCCTCGAGCCCGCCATCGGGGAGCCGCCCGGAGAAGCTCCCGATCCGCGCCCCGCCGACCGTCCGCCACGCCTCGAACGAACCGTCCGTTCGGACCTCGAGCCGCTCGTTGTCCGCGGGGGGGCGCCCTCCCGCCCGCGACAGCCGGACCAGCAGCTCACTCATCGCCGCCTCACAGTCTGACGACCCGCCAGGCGCCGGGCCGGTTGCGCCCGACGAGCTCCGCGAAGTGGCGGACGTGCCGCTCGGCGATCGGGTGGTCGTGCGGGTTGACCGGGGTGTTGAAGCTCTGCATCTCGCCCATCAGCGAGCGGTTGCTGTACCCGAACGGGGCCGTGGCGTCCGTCTCGGGGCCGGTCCGGCCGGGGATTCGAGCGGCGATGTCGTCCTCGATGTGGGCGGCCGGGTCGTTGACCACGACCGGCCCGTGCGGGCCGTTGTCCTCGCGCAGCAGGTTGCCCGCGTTCGCCCGTTCGTACGCGATGGCCACTCGCTGGGCGAACGCGCCCTGGGCGAGGCTGTACTTGGTCGCCACCACGGCCTGCGCCTTCGTCCCGCGCTGGTTGGCCGGGCTGCTGGTCACGGCCGTGCGGATCTCGGCGGCGATCGTGTCCGGCGCGACGGGCGCGCCAGTCGCGTCGGTCGGTGCGTCGGTCGCCCCGACGAACGGCTGCTCCCCGGTGATGATCGTGAACTGCTCCGGTCCGGTGTTGTACTCGTCCTGGAGGCCCAGCAGGTGTCCGAACTCGTGGGGCGCGAGGGCCGGGTCGGTGTCGCCCGTGTGGTACTCGCCGGCGTTGGAGCGGCCCGGCGTGCCGCCCGGCGGCGTCACGATGACGCGGATCGTCGCATCCGCGGGCGACGAGGTGCCCACGACGAACCGGAGTGGCAGCTCCGTGCCGGGGTGATCGTCGTCCACGAGCTTGAACGTGTTCCAGGCGTTCGCCATCTGCTGCCGCCAGGTCGCGACCATCGGGTGGCTGGGGGCGCCCGTGAACCGGACGTTGACCGTGATCTCGAGCCGGTCCGGGTGGAGCCGCCAGGTGAACCGGGTCGGCCCGCCGTACTGCGATCCCTCGACGCGCTCGTTGGACTCGAAGTCCTCGCGACCCACCGTCACCGGCCCGGCGACCGCGTCCAGCGCCGCCCAGGTCGCCGCGTTGGCGACGCCGGTGATGGGCAGCGGCGGCGTCCGCGAGCCCTGGAACTCGCGGACCGCCCGGCGGGTGGCCTGGTCGAACCGGCCGTTGGCCGTGGGCCGCGTCGGGACCTGGGTCGCATCGATCGTGAGCAGCTTCTGCTGGAGCTCCTCGACCGCCGCGCCCCGGTTGTTGAGCCGCACGGTGGGGTGGATCGTGCCGCCGGTGGGCGCGCCGCGCGCCTCGCCGGGCGCCGGCCCCTCGATCACGCCACGCCCGTTGCGGAACACGCGCGGCGCCAGCTCCTCGAGCTTGAGCCACGTCTCGAGGGTGAGGATGCCGTTCGAGGCCAGCGGCGGGTGCGCCGCCTGGAAGGCCGACAGGGCGGTGGTCGTCTCGGGACCGAACACGGCCGTGATCCGCAGTGCTGACGTCGCGGCGCCGGTAGCGTTGAGCGCCTGCTGCAGCGCCCCGATCTCGACGTGGGGACCCTCGCCCTCGGCGTGCATCGCCCGGAGCAGCCCGAGCGCCTCGTCGAGGTCGCTGCCGGACAGCTCGCTGCGCACCTCGTCCACGAGCAGCTTGCCGGTCAGCTCGTGGTACTCCCGCGCGATCTCCACGATCTCGTACGGGGAGCGGCCGGTCAGCGAGTTGATCAGCTGGCTCTCGTCCGTGCCGAGGTTGCGCATGGCCTCGTCCAGCTGGCGGGCGACGTCCCGGGCACGCACGGCCCGCTGTTCAAGCGCCTCCTCGGCGTTGGTGACGGCGGCCTCCGCCTCGGCGCTCGACATGAGCTGGCGGGCACGAGCGAGCTCGGATGACGTGAGCTCGTCCTCGAGATCCGCATCGAGGCTGCCGTGCATCGCGATCGGCTGGTACGCGGCGATGACCGCGTCGAGGTCGGCCCGCGACCGCCCGGAGAGCGCGCCATAGATCGCCTCCTCGTCGGTCCCCCAGCGGTCCATCGCGTCGAGCAGCTGGCGGGCGACTCGGTCCGCCTGCACCGGCGACATCACCCGCTGGACGACGGCGTGTCCCGTTCCCGACGCACCTGGCCGGGCCGACCCGGGCGCTCGGTGAGCACGCCCCGGCGCCGGGGCGTTGCCCGCCCGACCCGCACGGCGCTCCATGAACCGGGCGACGGCGGCGTTCCCCGCCGATCGCTGCAGGCC
>CAYJOH010000404.1:0-2662 GCA_964371685.1 uncultured Anaerolineaceae bacterium | reverse complement strand
GGCGTCGGCGCGGGTCGGCTCGCTCATCGGTAGTCACCGTAGTCCACGGAGCCGGACGGGGCGCTGCCGGGTCGCAGCGACGCGATGCGCTCCGCGCCCAGCTTGTCCACGTACGCCACCCGGCCGTCGAGGTCGTAGACCCACTCGCGGAGCCAGGCCTGCGTCTTCTCCTCGTCGCGGCTGATCGGGTCCCAGTCCAGGTAGAACCGGTTGTCGCGGTCGTAGGCGCCCTGGACGTACGAGGGGTGGGCGCCGAAGGGCTCGACCACCACGGCGTCCACGATCAGGCCCGGGATCACCGTCCGGTTGGGATCCGCGCGGATCACCGCCTCGTCCACCAGCTCCTCGACCACCACGATCACCCGGTCGGCCGCGAAGGCAGCCTCCTTCTGGCAGCCCAGCAGGCCCCAGATCTGCGTGTTGCCCGCCGCGTCGGCGCGCTGCGCGTGGATGACCGAGACGTCCGGGTTGAGCGGCGGCACCGCATACACGGTCTCATCGGAGTATGGCGAGCGGATCGGCCGGATGAGCGGGTTCGCCTTCGGCAGGTCCGTCTCGAAGTACGAGCGAAGCGGCATGAACGGCAGGTTGGCGGCGCCGGCGGTGTACCGGGCGACCATGCCGAAGTGGCTGTACTCCTCGATCTCGAGCGGCGTCCCCTCGCCGACCGCGGCGGGCTCGATCCGCCTCCGGATGGCGTTGAGCCCGCCGACCCCCGGGTTGCCGAGCCACGAGAAGATCAGCTTGCGGGCCACGCCGCCGGCGATCATCTGGTCGTAGATCAGGTCCGGCGTCATCCGGGCCAGCGTCAGGTCGCGCTTTCGCTGCCGGATGATCTCGTGGCCGGCGGCGAAGCCGATGAGGTGCGTGAAGCCTTCGATCGCGACGGTGTCGCCGTCACGGACGAGCTCCGCGACGGCGTCGCGCATCGAGGCGACCTTGCCGGGCATGCCTGCTCCTGTGGTCGTGGCGCCGGCTCGCGGGCCGGCGTGCCAAGTGTGCCCGAGGCGGTGGTCAGCCGGCGGCGCCGAAGCCCTCGGTGATGAGGCCGGCCTCGCGCTCCTCCTCGACCCCCTCGAGGTCCGCGAAGCGGTGCCCCGCCACGTGCGCCACGGACTCGGTGAAGATGCGCACCGCGGTGGCGGCCTCGGCCTGGGACACGACGAGCGGCGGCGACATCCGGACGCAGTCCTCGCCGGCCTCGAGGACCAGCAGGCCACGCTCGAACGCCTGCATCTGGACGGCATCGGCGGTGTCGCCGGAGTCGAACTGGATGCCGATCATCAGCCCCTTGCCGCGGACGTCCCTGACCAGCTTCGGAAAGCGCTCGGTCAGCGGGCGGAGGCCATCCTGGATCTCGCGGCCCCGGATGCCCGCGTTGGCGATCAGGCCGTTCTCGAGCAGGCGGATCGTCTCGAGCAGCGCCGCCAGCGCGACGGGGTTGCCACCGTACGTGCTGCCGTGGGCGCCCGGGCCCCAGGTCATGAGCTCCGACTTCGCGATCAGCGCGCCCACCGGCATGCCGGAGCCGATCCCCTTGGCCGTAAGCAGCATGTCCGGCTCCACGTCCCAGTGCTGGATCGCCCACATCTTGCCGGTGCGGCCGGCGCCGGACTGGACCTCGTCCGCGATCAGCAGGATCCCGTGGCGGTCGCACAGCTCGCGGAGCCGCGGCAGGAAGTCGTCCTCGGGGACGATGTAGCCGCCCTCGCCCTGGATCGGCTCCACGATGACCGCGGCGAACTCGTCGGCCGGCATCAGGCGCTTGAAGATCCGCTGCTCGATCTCCTCCAGGCCCTCGTTGCCGAACGGGACGTGGTAGACGCCGGGGAGCATGGGGCCGAAGTGGGCGTGGTACTTCGCCTTGGACGCGGTGAGGCTGACGGCGCCCATCGTCCGGCCGTGGAACGCGCCCAGGAACGCGATCACGTTCTGGCGGCGGGTCTTGTAGCGGGCGAGCTTGAGGCCGGCCTCGACGGCTTCGGCGCCGGAGTTGCCGATGAACACCTTGGTGGGGCCGCGCATGGGCGCGATCCGGGCGAGCTCCGCGGCGGCCTGCGCGTAGATCGGCAGGTAGAAGTCGCTGGCGCTGTAGTGCTGGAGCTCCGCGGCCTGCCGCTGGATCGCGGCGACGACATCCGGGTGGCTGTGGCCGGTGCTGTTGACCGCGATGCCGGCCGTGAAGTCGAGGAACACGTTGCCGTCGATGTCCTCGATCGCGCAGCCGAGGCCGCGCACCGGCACGATCGGGTAGGCGCGCGGCAGGCTGGGACTCGTCCAGGCGTGGTCGAACTCGATGTGCGCGCGGGCCCTGGGACCCGGCAGCTCGGTCACGATGTCCGGGATGGGACGCGCCTGGAGCGGGGTCGACACGGGGCCTCCTCGGGTTCAGCCTGTCAGGCGGGACGCATAGATCCTATGCATACTGAATACGAGCATAGCAGAGCCCCTGCCCGCCACCGACGGCCCGAAGGTCCCGTGGATGGCAGGGTCCCGATTTGCGCGATCTCACGCGACGCGCCGCGGCGCCCCGCGGGCGGTCATCGCGACGAGCGCGCGTACCGTCGGTGTCGGCAGCTCGGGACGGGCCGGCTCGCTGCCTTGGAACGTCGAGGTCCGGGCGCGACCGCCGCCCAGCCGCTAGTCCACGACGGTGTGGCTC
>CAYJOH010000403.1:0-2672 GCA_964371685.1 uncultured Anaerolineaceae bacterium | reverse complement strand
GGCAAGGACGCGTTCCAGGAGATCGACATCACCGGCATCACGCTGCCGATGACCAAGCACAACTACCTCGTCCGCAACGCCGACGACATCCCGCACGTCGTCGCCGAGGCGTTCTACCTCGCGAAGCACGGGCGTCCCGGCCCCGTGCACATCGACCTCACCAAGGACGCCCTGCAGCAGGAGACGCACGCCGAGCACCCCTCCCTCGACGACGTCATCGCCGGCCTGCCGGGCTTCCGCCCCACCATCGAGGGGCACCCGAAGCAGCTCAAGACAGCGGCGCGGGAGATCGCCGCGGCGGAGCGGCCGCTGATCCTGGCCGGGCACGGCGTCCTGATCGCCGAGGCCTGGGACGAGCTGCGCGAGCTCGCCGAGAAGGCGCAGATCCCGGTGGCCTGGACGCTGCTCGGCATCGGCGCGATCGACGAGCAGCACCCGCTCGCCTACGGCTACATGGGGATGCACGGCTGGAAGCACGTGAACCGCGCGATCCAGTCGGCGGACCTGCTGATCGCGATCGGGATGCGGTTCGACGACCGGGTGACGGGCAACGTCCGCACGTACGCCCCGTACGCACGGATCATCCACGCCGACATCGACCCCGCGGAGATCGGCAAGAACGTCGCGGTCGAGGTGCCCATCGTGGGCGACGCGAAGGCGGTCCTGGCGGGGCTCGCGCGTCTGGTCCAGCCCGTGGAGCCGGCGGCCCGCGCCGGCTACCTCGAGGAGCTGGCCGAGTGGCGGCGCGAGTCCGAGGGCTCCAGCTGGCATGGGTCGGGCGCCTGGCGCGACGGCCTGCTGTCCGCCGACTACGTGGTCACGCGGATCGGCGAGCTGACCGACCACGTGGCGACCTACGTGGCGGACGTGGGGCAGAACCAGATGTGGCTGGCCCGCTATACGCGGTTCCGGCGGCCGCACAGCCACATCAGCTCGGGCGGCCTGGGCACGATGGGCTTCTCGGTCCCGGCGGCGATGGGCGCCGCGCTGGGCAATCCCGCGGCCGAGACCTGGGCGATCACCGGCGACGGCGGCTTCCAGATGACCAGCCAGGAGCTGATGACGCTGGCCGCGGACCGGATCCCGGTCAAGATCGCGGTGCTGGACAACAAGAAGCTGGGCATGATCCGCCAGTGGCAGGAGATCATCTACGCCGGCAACTACCACTCCTCGCACCTGCCCGGCCCGGACTTCGTCAAGCTCGCGGAGGCGTACGGGATCCCGGCCTTCAAGGCGACCACGACCGATGACGTGGACCGCACGATCCGCGCCGCGCAGGCCGTGGACGGCCCGGCGCTGATCTGGTTCGAGATCGCGGAGGAGCAGAACGTGTTCCCGATGATGCCGGCGGGCAAGGGACTGTCCGACCTCATCGAGACCTGGGGAGCGCCGGAGGAATGAGCGGCGACCACTCGCACCCGGCCCACACCGCGCCGCCGCCGCGCGCCATCCCCGGCACCGGCGAGGCCCGGCGCCACATCCTCGTCGTGCTCGTGCTCGACCGGCCCGGCGTCCTCAACCGGGTCGCCTCGCTGATGCGGGCGCGCAACTTCAACATCGACTCGCTCGCGGTGTCGCGCACGGACCGCGACCACGTCAGCCGCATGACGCTGACCCTCCACGGCGACGACGTGGCGGTGGAGCAGGCGGCCAAGCAGCTGTACCGGCTGGTGGACGTGCTCAAGGTCCAGGACGTCACGGCGGACCAGGTCGTGGAGCACGAGCTGGCGTTCGTGAAGGTCCGCGCGACCGACGGCAACCGGGCCGAGGTGATCAAGATCGTCGAGCTGTACAAGGGCCGCGTCGTGGACATCGCCCCGGAGTCGGTGATCGTCGAGGCGACGGGCACCGAGGCGGAGATCGACGCGCTCGTCGCGCTCCTGCGCGGCTACGGGATCAAGGAGCTGGTCCGCACCGGCGCGGTGGTGATGCTGCGTGGCGCGGGCTCGATCGAGGAGGCTGTTCGACTGTGACCGCGCGGATGTACTACGACAATGATGCGGATCCGGGCGCGCTCGAGGGGCAGACCGTCGCGGTGATCGGCTACGGGAGCCAGGGGCACGCGCACGCGCTCAACCTGCGTGACAGCGGCGTGACCGTGGTCGTGGGGCTGCCGCCCGGGTCCAAGAGCCGGCCGCTGGCCGAGGCCGCCGGGCTGCGCGTGCTCGACACCGGTGCCGCGGTCGCGGCGGCGGACGTCGTGATGATCGCCGTGCCGGACACGGCGCAGAAGGCCGTCTACGACGCGGACATCGCCCCCAACCTCCGACCCGGCGCGCTGCTGATGTTCGCCCACGGGTTCAACATCCGGTTCGCGCGGATCCAGCCGCCGGCCAACGTGGACGTGGGCATGGTCGCGCCCAAGGGTCCGGGTCACCTGCTGCGCAGCGTGTACGAGCAGGGCGGCGGCGTGCCGGCGCTGTTCGCCGTCGAGCAGGACGCGTCCGGGACCGCCCGCGCCCGCGTGCTCGCCTACGCGCGGGGCATCGGCAGCACGCGGGCCGGCGTCCTCGAGACGACGTTCAAGGAGGAGACCGAGACCGACCTGTTCGGCGAGCAGGCGCTCCTGTGCGGCGGCGTGTCCGCCCTGGTCAAGGCGGCGTTCGAGACGCTCGTGGAGGCCGGCTACCAGCCCGAGCTGGCCTACTTCGAGACGATGCACGAGCTGAAGC
>CAYJOH010000402.1:0-2675 GCA_964371685.1 uncultured Anaerolineaceae bacterium | reverse complement strand
GGGACCGGATCGGGCTGTTCGCCGGGATCGACGAGGTCCGGTTCAAGCGGGTCGTCGTCCCCGGCGACGTGCTCCGTCTCGAGGTCACGATGGAGAAGCTGGGCAGCCGGTTCGGCCGGGGCCGGGGCGTCGCGTCCGTCGATGGCGAGGTCGCCTGCGAGGGCCTCCTGTCGTTCATCATCCCGCCGGCGGGGGTCCTGCGATGACCCGGTTCGCGGTCCTCTCGGACGTCCACGGCAACCTGCTCGCGCTCGAGGCGACGCTGGCCGCGATCCGGGCCGAGAAGCCGGATGCGATCCTCGTGGCGGGCGACCTGGTGCTCAACGGCCCGGACCCCGCCGGTTCCGTCGAGGCGCTGCGCGCGCTCGACGCGGAGGGCGCCCTGGTCGTGTCCGGCAACACCGACATCGCGGTCGCGGACTTCGACTTCGGGGCCGCATACCCGCAGTACCCAGAGGGCGTGCCGGACAGCGTCCGGATCGCGGCGGAGTGGGCTCACGACGCCCTGTCCGACGACCAACTCGACTGGCTGCGGCGGCTGCCCGCGGAGCGCCGGCTGCGCACCGACGACGACTCGCTGGTGCTGGTGGTCCATGCCTCCCCCGGGTCGCAGACCCGCGGCTTCGACCAGACCCTGGACGCGAACGTCATCCTCGAGCGCGCGATGGCGACCGACGCGCGGATCATCTGCGTCGGTCACACCCACCTGCCCGAGGTCCGCGACTTCGGCTGGAAGGTGATCGTCAACGCCGGCAGCGCGGGCTACGTGTTCGATGGCGACCCCACGGCGTCGTGGGCACTGGTGACGGTCGAGGACGGGGCCGTCGGGGCCGAGATCCGGCGCACGGAGTTCGACGCGATGGCGGTCGCCAACGAGATCTCCGCCCGCGGCCTGCCCGGCGACGTCTATCGCGCGGCCACCGTCCGCACCGGGAAGCTGGTGCGATGACCTGGGCCTGGCCGGACCGGCCGCGGCGCGTCGTCGTCACGGGGATGGGCGCGCTCAGCGCGCTCGGCAACGACGTTGCCGCCACCTGGGACGGGCTCGTGGCCGGCCGCTCCGGCATCGCGCGCGTGGCGTTGTTCGACCCGTCGCGCCTCGACTCGCAGATCGCCGGCGAGGTGAAGGGCTTCGACCCGTCGGGGATCCTCGACCGCAAGGAGGTCCGGCGGACGGACCGCTACATCCAGTTCGCGCTCGTGTGCGCCCGCCAGGCGCTGGACCAGGCGGGGCTGCCCGGGCGCCTGGACGACGACCTCGCCGCCCGGTCGGGCGTGGTCATCGGCTCGGGGCTGGGGGGCGTGGCCACGCTGTTCGACAACGTGCTCGTGATGGGCGAGCGGGGACCGGACCGGATCTCGCCGTTCTTCATCCCGATGGGCATCGCCAACGTCGCGGCGGGCCAGGTGGCGATCGCGGTCGGGGCCGTGGGGCCGAACTTCGCGACAGTGTCGGCGTGCGCGTCCGGCGGGCACGCCCTGGGCGAGGCGTGGGAGACGATCCGGCGCGGCGACGCGGACCTGATGCTGGCGGGCGGGGTGGAGGCCGGCGTCCACGAGGCGACGATGGGCGGCTTCTGCTCGATGAAGGCCCTGTCCACGCGCAACGACGACCCGGCGGCAGCCTCCCGGCCGTTCGACCGGGGCCGCGACGGCTTCGTGATCGGCGAGGGCGGCGGCGTCCTGGTGCTCGAGGCGCTCGAGCATGCCGAGGCGCGCGGCGTGGAGCCGCTGGCGGAGCTCGTGGGTTACGGGGCCACCGCCGACGCGTCGCACATCACGCTGCCCGCGCCCGGGGGGATCGGCGCGGTCCGCGCCGCCCGCCGTGCCCTCGACAAGGCCGGCCTCGAGCCCGCCGAGATCGACCACGTGAACGCCCACGCGACGTCCACGCAGGAGGGCGACAAGGCGGAGCTGCAGGCGATCCGGACGATCTTCGGCGACCACGCGCCCCGGGTCGCCGTGACCGCCAACAAGTCCATGCTGGGCCACACGCTGGGCGCCGCCGGCGCGCTCGAGGCCATCGCGACGATCCAGGCCCTGCGCGAGGGATGCGTGCCCCCGACGATCAACCTCGTCGAGCCTGACGAGCACGCGGCCGGACTCGACCTCACGCCGAACGTCGCGACGCGGCGGCCGCTGCGGACGGCCGTCTCGAACTCGTTCGGGTTCGGCGGCCAGAACACCGCGCTCGCCTTCCGGCGGTGGGACGGATGAGCGGGCAGCACGAGGAGCGCCCGGAGGAGGCCATGTCCGAGACCGGACTCGCGGACGATCGATCCCTGGTGGAGCCCGTGGCCGTAGGCCCGGGCGGCCCGCCGGCCGCCGACGACGGACCGTCCGCCGCCGAACCCGGGTCGCCGGGAGCCGATGGCCGAGTGGACGGCGCCGACGACGGACCGTCCGGGTCCCCGGTCCCGGCGCCCGTCCTGGGCGGCGCCGACGCCTCGCTGCTGGCGCTCGTCGACCGCCTGGCGTGGGTGCTCGAGCGCAGCGACCTGGGCGAGCTCGAGCTCGCGGCCGGGGGCACCACCATCGTGCTCCGGGCCCCCTCGGCCGTGGAGCGGCCGGTCCTGGTCGCGGCGCCGGCCCCGGCGGCCGCCGCGGCGCCCACAGGCCCGTCCGCGGCGCCGGGTCCCGCCCCGGCCCGGGCAGCCGCGCCCGCCCGGCCCGCG
>CAYJOH010000401.1:0-2678 GCA_964371685.1 uncultured Anaerolineaceae bacterium | reverse complement strand
TTCGCCGAGCGACCCTGGCGGGTGGTCGGCCAGCGCGTCGACTTCTGCGTGTACCGGGACCCGAAGCGGCCGGTCCAGACGCTGCGCTACCTGGCGCGGGTGGTGACGCCGGGCGCCTACCGCTGGGAGCCCGCGGTGCTGCAGTCCTCGCTCGTGCCGACGCAGGGGACGATCCTGCCCGCGTTCGAGGTGACGATCCGGGGGCTCGGGGGCTGAGCCGCGGTCCGTGGCGGCATCGGCGGCCACGGGTCGATCGGTCGCTCGGTCACCCCCGGGACGCTGCGAGCAGGGTCCGCTCCAGGGCGCGCATCGCGGCTTCCTCTCGGGGCTCCGCGTGGTCCCAGCCGCAGACGTGGAGCGTGCCGTGGGTCACCAGGAGGCGCAGCTCGTCGCGGGCGGCCCAGCGCACGTCACCGGTCTGCCCGCCGCGGCCGGCTGCGGCCTGGTCGATCGCCCGCTCCACGGAGACGACGATGTCGCCCAGGTGTCGGCGGGTGCCCGGCGGCAGCGCGAACGGCTCGAGGGGCGTGGCGGTCGCACCCGCGCCGGCGGCGGCCTTGCCGGGGTGCGGTGGGAACGCATCCGGCGGGAGCAGCGGGAACGAGAGGACGGCGGGCGGGCCGTGCTTGCCCATGTGCTGCTCGTTGAGACCGGCGAGCGCTGCGTCGTCGGTGAGGATCAGGCCGAGCGAGGCCGGCGGCGGGGCACCGGCCGCCTCGAGGGCCGCGACGATCGCCCGGGCGAGGGCCGTCGCGGGGAGCAGCCTCGGGACGCCGTCACGCCGCTCGACGTCGATCCGCCACGGGCCGAGGTAGAGGCTCTGCACGCCCACACGGTACGCCCCGCCGGTCCGTCCGGCGTCGCCGTGCGCCGCACGCACGGATTCATGTCCCGTGTGCCGCTTCCGTGTGTGGCACGCACGGCGGCGGTGGCGCGGAGGTATCGCGGCGAGCGACGGGGCCTACCGCTCCCCCGATGCGCGCCGCGACTCGAGCTCCACCACCTTGTTCTGCGGGTAGGCGATCCGCTGGTGGTACATGCCCAGCAGCTGGCCCACGAACGCCTCGCGGATGGTCTCGATGTCACGCAGCGTGATGTCGCACTCATCGAACTGGTCGTCCGAGATGCGCTCCTCGATGATCCGCGACACCATCGCCCGGATCGCCGGCTCGTCGCGCGACGCGAGCGAGCGGACGGACGCCTCCACCGAATCGGCGAGCATGATGATCGCCGCCTCGCGCGTCTGCGGCTTCGGTCCGCCGTGGCGGAACTTCGCAACGGCCACCGCTTCGGCCGCCTTGCGGCCTTCGGCCGTCTCGAGGCCCCCGTACGGCGCCGCCGCCTGCTCCCGCGCCCGGGCGTGGAAGTAGGACATCACCGCGGTCCCGTGGTGCTGCGGGATGAACGCGATCAGCGCCTTGGGCAGCCCCGACCGGTACGCGATCTCGATGCCCTCGCTCACGTGGCTCTTGAGCAGCTGCGCGGACGTCTCCGGGTCCAGCTCGTCGTGGATGTTGTCGCCGCCGGCCTGGTTCTCGATGAACGCGGGCGGGTTCGAGAGCTTGCCCACGTCGTGGTAGTAGGCGGCGACCCGGGCGAGCAGGGTGTCGGCGCCGATCGCTTCCGCCGCCCGCTCCGCGAGGTTGCCCACCATCAGCGAATGGTGGTAGGTGCCCGGCGTCTCGACCAGGAGCCGGCGCAGGAGGGGCTGGGACGGGTTCGCCAGCTCCAGCAGCTGGAACACGGTGAGGATCCCGAACACGGAGCCGATCACGGCGAAGCTGCCGACGGCCGCCACCGCCGCGCCGCCCGCCGACACCGCCGAGGCGGCCAGCAGCTGCAGCAGGCCCTGGACGTCCTGGTCGCCCAGCAGCGCGAACGTCGCCACCACCAGCACGTTGACGATGAACACGGCGAAGCCCGCCTGCACGAACACCGCGAGCCGCTCGCCGCGGCGGACGGTGACGATGCCGGCGATGCCGCCCATCAGCATGTACGCGGCGAGCTCCAGCCCGGCCCCGTTGACCGCGGCGGCGAGCACGGCGACCAGGGCGGTCAGCACCATCGCGGCCCCGGCGTCGAGCAGCACGGTGAGCAGCATGCCGACCGCCGCCAGCGGCAGCGCGTACGGGAGCCAGGCACGGTCCGCGGTGAGCTTGAGCGCGAACACGGCGACGAGCAGCAGGAGCGCGAGCAGCAGCAGCACGTTGTTGCGATGCCAGAACTCGCGACGGAAGCGCCAGGTCCAGGTCAGCAGCAGGCCGACGACCAGGATCGACAGCACGACGAAGCCGATCAGCCGGGCCACGTCCAGCCCGCCGGTGTTGAGCCCGAAGTAGTCGATCGCCTCGATCGCCTCCTCGCTCACGCGCTCCCCGACCCGGACGATGACCTCGCCGTCCTCCCACTCCCGGATCACCGGATCGACCGCAGATGCCGCCTGGTCGCGGCGGGTCTCCGTGAGCACGGGGTCGTAGGACGAGTTGGCGACCACGAGGTCCGCGAGCAGCGCCGCGGCGAGCTGCCGCTCGTCCACCGTGAGCTCGGTGGACATCCGGCCGGCCAGGCCGGCGCGGAGGACCGGGACCTGCGGCTCCTTGAGCTCCGTGCGCAGCAGGGTGTCGAGGACGCGGGCGGCCTCGGTCCGGATCACGGTCCAGCCCTCCGGCTCGAGCCCG
>CAYJOH010000400.1:0-2703 GCA_964371685.1 uncultured Anaerolineaceae bacterium | reverse complement strand
GCCTGCGTGGGCGAGAGTCACCTCACCCGACGCGCTACTTCCCGCGGAGCTGCCAGGACTTGCCCTCGGTCACGACCGAGGGGGCGTACACGATCTCCACCTCGTGCATGTCCGCGATCGTGCGGGCGCCCAAGGCGGCCATCGACTGGCGGAGGGCGCCCATCAGGTTCTGCGTCCCGTCCGTCACGTGCGACGGCCCGTTGAGGATCTGGTCCAGCGAGCCCACGGTGCCCACCTTGATCCGCGTGCCGCGCGGCAGCACCGGCGACGGGGCGGCCATGCCCCAGTTCGTGCCCCGGCCCGGCGCCTCGGAGGCGCGCGCCAGCGGGGAGCCCAGCATGACCACGTCCGCGCCGGCGGCCAGCGCCTTGGCGATGTCGCCGCCCCGCTTCATGCCGCCGTCCGCCACGACCGGCACGTACCGCCCGGTCTCGGCGTGGTACAGGTCCCGGGCGGCCGCCACGTCCGCGATCGCGGTCACCTGGGGCACGCCGATCCCCAGGACCTCGCGGGTGGTGCAGGCGGCGCCGGGCCCGACGCCCACGAACACGGCCGCCGCGCCCTGCTCGATCAGCTGGTAGGCGGCCTCGGCGTTGGTGGTGTTGCCGACCGCGACCGGGATCGGCATGAAGCGGGCGAACTCCGCCAGCGCGAGCGCCTCGTAGCCCGTCGCGAGGTGGCGGGCGGACGAGACCTGGGACTGGACGAGGAACAGGTCCGCGCCGTGCTCGGCGCAGAACGGGCCGTACGTGCGCGCGACGCCCGGGGTGGCGGACACGGCGGCCTTCGAGCCCGCGGCGTGCAGCTCCTCGATCCGGAGGGCGATGAGGTCCTCGCGGATGGGCGCGGCGTAGGCCTCGGCGAGGACGTCCTGGACATCGGCGTCGTCGGCGGTGGCGATCCGGGCGAGGACGTCGGACGGGTCGTCGTAGCGGGTCTGGACGCCCTCGAGGTTGAGGATCGACAGCCCGCCCAGCCGCGCCAGCTCGGCGGACAGGCGCACGTCCGCGACGGCATCCATGGCGGCGGCGAGGACCGGGATCTCGAGCCCGATCCCGCAGAAGTCCTGGGCGAGGACGACGTCGGCGGGATCGACGGTGTCGGTGCCGGGGGCGAGCGAGACGTCCTCGAACCCGTACGTGGGCCGGATCGCGTCCACCTTCGAGCGGAACACCCGCCGGTTCGCCAACGTGTCCGTCATGCCGCCGCCCTCTCGCCCACTGACCGCGCCCGTCGCGTCGTCGTGCCAGTCTACCGGCCCCCGGGCGGGGGGATAATCAGCGCGGATCCGCGACCGGACACCGATGCCGTGCGGGACGAGGGCGGGTGATGGCGAAGACGAAGTCGAAGGCGAAGACGACGACGGCCCCGGCTGCGAACGGCGGGCCGCCCGGCGACGACGGCCCGGCGCACGGCTGGGACGACCCGCCCCACGACGCCCCGCCCGGGACCCGCACGCCACTGACCAACAAGGAGTACCTCGCCCACCTCGGCACGCTCCAGGTGGAGCTGTCCAAGCTCCAGGAGTGGGTCCGCGCGCGCGGACTCAAGGTGGTCGTGATCTTCGAGGGGCGCGACGCGGCGGGCAAGGGCGGCGCGATCAAGACGATCACGCTCGCGCTCAACCCGCGCGTGGCGCGCGTGGTCGCCCTGCCGGCGCCGACGGAGCGCGAACGGACGCAGTGGTACTTCCAGCGCTACGTGCCGCACCTGCCGGCCGCCGGCGAGATCGTGCTGTTCGACCGCTCCTGGTACAACCGCGCCGGCGTGGAGCGGGTGATGGGCTTCGCGACGCCCGAGGAGGTCCAGGAGTTCTACCGCTCCTGCCCGGAGTTCGAGCGGATGCTGGTCCGGGCCGGGGTGATCCTCGTGAAGTACTGGTTCTCGGTCAGCGACGCCGAGCAGGAGCGCCGGTTCCAGGCCCGGATCAAGGACCCCACCAAGCGCTGGAAGCTGTCGCCGATGGACCTCCAGTCGCGGACCCGCTGGGTCGAGTACTCGATGGCCAAGGACGAGATGTTCCGCTACACGGACATCAAGCAGGCGCCCTGGTACGTGGTCAACGCGGACGACAAGAAGCGCGCCCGCCTCAACATGATCAGCCACCTCCTGTCGCTGATCCCGTACGACGACCTCACGCCGGAGCCGATCGCCCTGCCCCCGCGCGAGCCGGACCGCGGCTACGTCCGCCCGCCGATGGACGAGCAGACGTTCATCCCGGACCGGTTCTGAGGTTCGTCCCCGGTACTCTCAGCCCTCGAGCGGGCGCCTCGCGAGCCGCCGGCCCTCGTGGTCAAGCGCGAACCAGCGGGCCAGCTCCGGATCCAGCAGCTGGTCCCGCACCCGGCGGACGGACGCCTCGTAGGAGGGCCAGATCGCGAGTCCCGCGGCGACCTCGGCGGGCACCCAGCGCACGCCGTCGTGCTCGTGCGAGGGCCGCGCCTCGGCGTCCGGCCTGACCCGTGCCGCGAAGATCGCGCTGACGACGACGGCGTCGGCGCCCTCGTCGTAGAACGGGGCCACCTGGTCCAGGTCGTAGTAGACCTCCACCTCCGAAGGCCCGAACCCCGTCTCCTCGCGGACCTCGCGGATCGCCGCCGCCGGCACTCGCTCGCCGCGCTCGATCCCGCCCGTCACGCACTGCCACAGGCCCGGGAAGATCCGGTCCGGGGCGCGGCGGATGAGCAGGATCTCGAGCCGCTC
>CAYJOH010000399.1:0-2737 GCA_964371685.1 uncultured Anaerolineaceae bacterium | reverse complement strand
CACGACGGCCGCCGCCCCGGCGTCCTCCTCGAGCAGTGAGACGGTCTCGACCAGCAGGTCGTCGAAGTCGATCCGGCCCGCGCGCGCCTTCGCCCGCTCGTACCCGTCGAACGTGCGCACGAACAGGTCCACCGGGACGGGCGGCTCGCGGCCGGCGTCCTGCACGGCACGCCGCCCGTACTCGGCGGGCCCGATCCGCCGCGACTTCGCCCACTCGATCTCGTCCGCGAGGTCCTTCGCGGGCGTGAACCGGTAGTGGCCGGGCAGCTGGCGGGCGAGCCGGCCGAGGATCGGGATCTTCGAGTCCAGGAGCGCGGGCAGTGGCTCGCCGTCGTGGCGCGACGGCCAGAAGTGCCGCAGCTGCGATAGCGCGTGGGCGTGGAACGTCCGCGCGGTCACGCCGGGCAGCCCCAGCGACCGCAGCCGCTCCACCATCTCGCCCGCCGCCTTGTCGGTGAACGTCACGACCAGCACCTGGTCCGGCGGCACGGCGTCGGTCGCGATCGCGTACGCGGCGCGCCGGCTGATGACGCGGGTCTTCCCGGTCCCGGCGCCGGCCAGGATGGCGACCGGCCCGGTCGTGGCGAGGACGGCCTCGCGCTGCTCGGGGTCGAGGTCGTCGAGGAGGCGGTCGGGCTCGAGTCGCGGCACCCGACGAGGCTAGCAGCGACGGCTCGACGGTCGCTTACCGCCCGACGCGGTCACCCGATCGGCCGCCGGGTCCTCGGCCACCGATTCGTCGGCAGCCTTGTCCCCGGCCTCGAAGTCCGTGAGCCGGAGGACGCGGACCGGCAAACCGAGCGCATCGACTGCCGTGGCCCACTGGCCGTCGTTGGTCACCAGGAGCTGGGCGCCCGACTCGACGGCGGTAGCGACGATCAGCGCATCGGGCATCGAGAGACCGGTCGCGGCGCGGATCCGGGCCGCCTCGCGGGCGACCGCGTACGTCACCTCGGCCAGGCGGAGTTCGCCGAAGAACTGCAGGAACCCTTCGACGGTCGCGAGGGCCGCCCTGCCGGCGCGGAACGGGCGCACGAGGAGCTCCGCCGCGGTGACCGTGGACAGCAGCGCCGGGTTGCGGCTCGTCCCGATGCACCCATCGAACACGAACGCGGCGGCGCCGCTGGCCCGCTCGGTCCCGACGAGGTACGCGAGCGTGGCCGACGTGTCGATGACGAGCAGGTCGCCGGCCGCGATCGCCTGCTCCAGGCGGCCGTAGACCGCGGTCACTCCCAGCCTTCGCGTGCTTCGGCGAGGGTCGCCGCCGGGTCTCCGTACACGGTCTCAAGCGCGCCCGCATAGCTGGCGCGGATTCGGTGCAGCCGGACGGTGTCCGGGTCGTCCGGCTCGATCTCGACCACGAACCGCTCTCCCTCGGCCAACCGGCCCGCCTGGACCACCGCGTCCGGCAGCGTGAGCTGGTTGCGGGATCGGAGCCGGGCCTCGGCTATCACACTCGCATGTCGCATGTGCGAATGATGCCCGGCGGATCCGATTCTCGTCAACACCCCCTCGGGCGCGCACGAGAACCGTGGGACCCGAGATCCGGAGGCCGCGGGCGCGCGTATACCCGGGCACGCGTGCCATGCCACCGGGACCAGCAACGGGAGGTCCACGTGCGACCATCGCGTTCCGCGCTCGCCATGCTCGCCGCGCTCGCCATGCTGCTGAGCGTCACGGTCGGGACCGCCTCGGCGGCCGGCCCACAGGCCGAGGTCTATCGGCTCGCCCTCACCGGCGACCAGGAGGCAACCGCGACCTGCGCCCCGCCCACCGTCTGCGGTGACCCCGACGCGGCGGGCCGCATGATCCTCGTCGTCATCCCCGCCCGCGACGTCGTGTGCTTCACGACCCGCTGGCGGGACATCGACGGGACGGTGGTCGCGGCGCACATCCATCGAGGTCCGGTGGGCGTCGCGGCGCCGGTCGTCGTGCCGCTGTTCGCGGGCACGTTCGACGGCAGCGACCGGACTCGCGCCTGCATGCCGGCCAACGGCCTCGCCGACGAGATCAACGACGACCCGGCCGCGTTCTACGTGAACATCCACAGCACGGTCTATCCACCCGGCGCGATCCGGGCGCAGATGGGCTGATGCACCAGGGCGGCGGCGGGTTGGGCACCGCCGCCGCCCGCTGTTCCGCGGCCGGGGCTTACGGCACCGGCTCGATGCCCCGTTCAGCGCCTGCGGTTCAGCGGCCGACGTTCGCCCAGTAGCGGCGCAGGGCCGCGTCGGAGTCGCCCTCGGCGCGGGCGAGGTCGTCGCGCGAGGCGTCGAGCCAGGTCGAGCTGGCCACCAGCCAGGCGAGCACGATCGTGGGCACGCCGAACACCGACCAGGCCGCCGCGAGCGCCGGGTTCGCGTCCGTGAGGTGCGGCCAGAGCACCACGAACAACGCGACGAACAGCCCGACCGGCACCCAGCCCGTGACCAGCAGGCCAAGCGTGGCGTCGTCCACGTCGACCGCCTTCGCGCGATCCCAGGCCTCCGCGCGCGCGTCGTCGGACACGCGGCCGCGGAGCAGGCGGTGGGCGTGCACGATCGTCGCGTAGCCGAGCAGGATCGCCGGGGCCGCCATCGCGAGACGGTCGCAGGTGGCGACGTCGAGCTCGAACACGTGCGGGCAGGCGGCGAGCGCGGCGATCGCCGCGACCAGTGCCACCCCGCGCAGGATCAGCCACGCGAGCGCGCGGCGGACGGGGGCCTCCACGAGCAGCCGAGGGTCCGGCAGGGTCATG
>CAYJOH010000398.1:0-2738 GCA_964371685.1 uncultured Anaerolineaceae bacterium | reverse complement strand
GTCGTCCGCGCGACGCGCGAGCACCGCGACGTCGACCTCGGCGGCAGCCCGCGCGCGACCGTCGCGCTGTACCGCTCGGCGCAGGCGGCGGCCGTGCTGGCGGGTCGCGGGTTCGTGACCCCCGACGACGTCAAGGGCGTGGCCGGCCCGGTGCTCGCCCATCGCCTGGTCGTTGACCTCGACCGCAGCCTCCACGGCGTGACCGCGGACGCCGTGGTGGACTCGATCCTCGCCACGGTCCCCGTACCGCCGATCGCCGAGGGCTGACCCGTGGCGGTGCGTGTCATCGCGGCCCTCGTCCTGGTCGTCGTCGGCAGCGCCCTCGACGTCCCGATCGCGATCGTGCTGGGCGTGGTGACGCTGATGCTCGAGGTCGTCAACGCCGTCTGGGCGCGCCTCGGCCTGCGCGATGTCCGGTACGCGCGCCGCCTCGCGGGGCGGCGGACCCCGTGGGGCGGCGAGATCCCGATGACGGTCGAGGTCTGGAACCGGCGACGGCTGCCGATCGCCTGGCTCCGGGCCGACGACGAGGCGACCGCCGGGGTGACCGTACGCGAGCGCGAGCTGGTGGACGGCGCGGAGCCGGGCATCGAGGTCCTGCGCAACGCCTGGACCTTGCGGCCGTGGGAGCGCGTCGTGCGGCGGTTCCACGTCGGGGCGGACCGGCGGGGCGTGTTCACGCTGGGCCCCGTGGACCTCACGATGGGGGACCCGTTCGCCCGCCGGGTCGCGTTCGAGCAGCGCCCCGAGACGGACACGTTCATCGTCTGGCCGCGGATCGTCCCCACGACCGAGATCGAGCCGCCCGACCGGTGGGGCGACATGGACCGCGCCCGGACCGGACTCGCCGAGGACCCGTCGCGCTTCGCCGGCATCCGCCCGTACGCGCCCGGCGACCCGATGCGCCGCATCCACGCCCGGACGAGCGCGCGCCTGGGCCGGCCGATGACCAAGCGGTTCGAGCCGTCGCGCGAGCGCGAGGTGCTGATCGCGCTCGACGTCCAGACCATCGACGGGCCCGCCTGGGAGGCCGGCTTCGGCAGTGACGAGGTGGAGTCGCTGTACGTGGTCGCGGCCTCGGTCGTCCGCTCGCTCGAGGCGCGCCACGTGGCCTTCGGGCTGCTGGCGGCGGGCTACACGGGCGCCGAGACCCGGTTCGCCACGGTGCCGGTGTCGTCATCGCCGGGCCAGGCGCAGCGGGCGCTCGACCTCCTCGCCAGGCTCTCGTCGCACGCGTCCGCCCCGTTCGAGCGACTGCTCACGATGGCGGCCCGGACCGTGCACGCCGGGACGACCGTGCTGGTGCTGACCGCGCGCGACCCGCGGCCGTTCGCCGGCGCGCTCCGGCGGCTGGAGCGGCTGGGGGCGGACGTCGTGATCGTCGCCTGCGGACGCGATGCGGCCCGGGAGGCGGCACGGGCGAGGGCGGCCGGGTTCACGTCCCGGCGCGCGGCCATGGACGCCCACTGGGAGTCGGCCGAGCGCCTGGTGATCGCGCCATGAGCCGCGCCCTGGGCAGCGCCCTGAGCCGCGCCGCGACCCGCGGCACGGTCCTCCTCCCGACGCTCCTCGCGCTGGTCGCCGAGGCGGCGTGGACCGCCGTCGTTGCCGGGCTGCTCGCGGCGTTCGCGTTCCGCGATCCCGCGGTGGGCATCGGGGCGACGCTGCTGGCGGCGCTCGCCGGCCTCGTGGCGGCGCGCGTCCTCGGACCCCGGCTGGGCGACCGCTGGCCGTCGACCGCGGTGCTGCTGGCGCTGGCCGCGGGCCTGCTCGGCTGGCTGGCGGCGGCCGAAGTACGGTCGGTCGTGGCCGCCCGCGGCATCGACGGGGCGGGGGAGGCGCTGCTGGCCAACCCAGGCGGCTGGATGGCCGGCGCCGCGTTCGTGCGCGGGATCGCCCAGTCGCGCATCCCGGCGGACCCGCACGCGATCGGGACCGCGCTCGGGATCGGCGTGCCGGGGCTCGCGCTGATGGCGGTCCTCGGCGGGATGGTGGCGGACCCGGCCCGCAGCCGGTTCCTCGCCGACGCCCAGGCGGGCGTGCTCGTGTTCCTGGTGGCCGGGATCCTCGCCCTCGCGCTCAGCCGGCAGACGCTGCTGGGCTCCGGGTCCGGCCTGGACTGGCGGCGCAACCCGGCCTGGCTGGCCCTGCTCGCGCTGCTGCTGGCGGGGGTCGCGGTCGCCGCGGTGTCCGCGTCGCTGGTCGCGGGGCCCGTCATCGTGACGGTGCTCGGCGTGGCGGTGCCATCGCTGCTCCTGGTCGGCCTCGTGGTCGGCTTCGACCGGCGGAGCCTGCGGATCCTGGTGGCCAGCATGGCCGTGGCCCTGCTCGTGGCGGCGGTGCTGCGCGCGATGGGCGCCCGGCCGTCCCCCGAGGCCCAGATCCCGGGCATCGGCGTCACGACGCCCGGCGACCCGAACGCGGTCGCGCCGCTCGCGATCGGCGTGCTGGTCGTCGTGCTGCTGGCCGCGACCGTCGCGATCCTCGTCCTCGCGAGGCTCTGGATGCGGCGCCCGCGGGCGACCGAGGACGACCTGCTCGAGACCCGCTGGATCGATCACGGCGAGGTCGCTGACCAGCCGCGCGCCGGGCGCCGCCGGCGGGGCATCCGGTTCGGGCGCCCGGCGCCGGCGGACGCGGTGGCGGCGTACCGGGCGCTGATCGAAGAGCTCGCGAGCCGCCCGAGGGTGCGCCGCGAGCCGGGTGAGACACCCGCGGAGCACGCGGGACGCCTGCGC
>CAYJOH010000397.1:0-2745 GCA_964371685.1 uncultured Anaerolineaceae bacterium | reverse complement strand
GTCCCGAGGACCTCGAGGTCGAGGCCGTCACCGGCAGCCTGGGCATGATGGTCACGGAGTTCGCGCCGTTCGGCGTGGTGGCGGCGATCACGCCGGTCACCAACCCCACCTCCACGGTCATCAACAACACGATCAGCATCGTGTCGGCGGGGAACGCCGTCGTGTTCAACGCCCACCCCAACGCCAAGCGCTGCTCGGCCGAGACGATCCGCCTGATCAACCGCGCGATCGTGTCCGCCGGCGGTCCGCCGGACCTCGTGACCGCGATCGCGGAGCCCACGATCGACAGCGCCCGTGCCCTGATGAGTCACCCCGGCGTCCGGGTGCTGCTCGTGACCGGTGGGCCGGCCGTCGTGCGCGAGGCGCTCAAGACCGACAAGCGCGCGATCACCGCGGGCCCTGGCAACCCGCCCGCGGTCGTGGACCAGACCGCCGACGTCGAGCGGGCCGGGCGGGACATCGTCCGCGGCGCGTCGTTCGACAACAACGTCATCTGCACCGACGAGAAGGTCGTGCTGGTCGTGGACTCGGTGGCGGACCGGCTGGTCCGCTCGATGACCCAGCACGGGGCCTACCTGCTCAAGGAGCACGAGTTCCGGCGCCTGGAGCGGGTGATCTTCAAGGAGCTCGGACCGCCCGGCAAGCCCGGCGTCATCAACCCGGCCTGGATCGGGCGGGACGCCGCGAAGATCCTGGCCGAGATCGGCGTCCAGGCGGAGCCGGAGCCGCGGCTGCTGATCGCCGAGGTGCCGCGGGACCACAGCCTCGTGTGGACCGAGCAGATGATGCCGGTCCTGCCGGTCGTGCGGGTCGGCACGGTGGACCAGGCGATCGACCTGGCCGTGCGCGTGGAGCACGGGTTCCGCCACACCGCCTCGATCCATTCCACCAACGTGGACACGATCACCCGGATGGCCCGGGCGATGAACTGCAGCATCTTCGTGGCCAACGGCCCCAACTTCGCGGGCCTCGGCGAGGGCGGCGAGGGCTTCAGCTCGTTCTCCATCGCCAGCCCCACCGGCGACGGCCTCACCCGCCCGCGAACGTTCTCGCGTGAACGGCGGATCACCGTCGTCGGCGCGCTGCGGATCGTCTGACGATGCAGCCGGCGATCGCGCTCCTCGAGCTCGATTCCATCGCGATCGGGATCGAGGCGGGCGACGCGATGGCCAAGCGCTCCCCCATCGACGTGCTGTACGCCGGGACCGTGCACCCGGGCAAGTACCTGGTGCTGGTCGGCGGTGCGGTCGCGGACGTCGAGGAGGCGCTCGAGGCCGGCCGCGCCGTCGGCGGGCCGTCGATCCTGGACACGGTGCTGCTGGCCGACGTGCACCCCGAGGTGGTGGCGGCGATGCGCGGCGCCCGGCGACCGGCGGCGGGCGAGGCGCTGGGCGTGATCGAGACCCAGACCGTGGCCGCGATCATCGACGCTGCGGACGCCGGGGTGAAGGGGGCCCACGTGCGGCTGCTCGAGCTCCGGCTCGCGGACGGCCTGGGCGGCAAGGCGTACCTGCTGTTCGGCGGCACCGTCTCGGACGTCGAGGCGGCGGTCGAGATCGGCCGGGCGCGGATCGGGGCGCCGGGCCGGGCGATCACGCGGGTCATCCCCCAGCTCCACGGCGAGATGCGCGAGAACCTCGAGGCGGACGCGCGGTTCCGGCACCGGATCGCGACCGGCGGGGAGGGCTGAGGTGCAGCTGGCGCGGGTCATCGGCACCGTCGTCGCGAGCGTCAAGGCGCCGGGGCTCGAGGGCGCCCGGTTCCTCGTGGTGCAGCCGCTGGATCGCGACGGGTCGCCGTCCGGGACGCCGGTCGTCGCGGCGGACGCCGTGCACATGGCCGGACCGGGCGAGCTGGTCTACGTCGTGGCGGCCCGCGAGGCCGCGCTCGCGATGCCGGAGCCGTTCGTCCCCGTGGACCACGCGATCGTGGGCATCGTGGACGCGGTGGCGTCCGTCGACTCGACGGGGCCGGCGACCTGGGAGCGCGGGCCGTGAAGCTGGCGAAGGTCGTGGGGACCGTCACGTCGACGATCAACGTCCCCGTGTTCGACGACCGCAAGCTGCTGCTGTGCGACCTCGTCGGGCCGGATGGCGGGGTGGCCGGGGGATACCTGATCGCCGTGGACACGGTGGGCGCGGGCGTGGGCGAGACCGTGCTGCTGATGGACGAGGGGAACTCGGCGCGCCAGATCCTGGGGGCGAAGGATGCGCCGATCCGGACGCTCGTGGTGGGGATCGTGGACCACGTGGAGATGGCGGCGCAGGCGGCGCCGCGGGCGAAGCGCTCAGCCAGGGCGGCGGCACCCGCGGCCACGGGGCCGGCGGCCGGGGAGTCGGCAGCCGGAAGCTCGGCGCGCCGCACCCGCAAACGCACGGCATCGTGACGGGGCCGGACGGCGTCGTCCAGCGGACCCGGCTCGCCGCGTACGCGTGGTGCGAGGATCGAGACCGCGTGCTGCTGGTCCGCATCGCCCCCGGTGAGCCGGGGAGCGGGCAGTGGATCCTGCCGGGCGGCGGCCTCGACTTCGGCGAGGACCCGGCCGACGGGGTGCTGCGCGAGCTGGGCGAGGAGACCGGGCTCACCGGGCGCATCGACGACCTGGTCGACATCCGCTCGGGCGTCTTCGAGCCCGGCCAGACGCGCAGCGGCCACCGGGTGCACGCGATCGGGATCCTGTACCGGGTGACCGTCACCGGCGGCGAGCTGCGCGACGAGGTCGAGGAGTCGTCGGACCGGGCGGCG
>CAYJOH010000396.1:0-2755 GCA_964371685.1 uncultured Anaerolineaceae bacterium | reverse complement strand
TGCTCAGACGCGGCGCCGCTTGGGCGGGCGGCATCCGTTGTGCGGGATGGGCGTGACGTCGGTGATCGCGCTCACCTCGAGGCCGGCGGCCTGGAGCGACCGGATCGCCTGCTCGCGGCCGGCGCCGGGTCCCTTCACGTAGACCTCGACCTGGCGCATGCCGTGCTCCATCGCGCGGCGTGCGGCGCCGTCCGCGGCCAGCGCGGCGGCATACGGCGTGCTCTTCCGGGAGCCCTTGAACCCGGCGATCCCCGCCGAACCCCACGAGATGACGTTCCCGGTCTGGTCCGTGATCGTCACGATCGTGTTGTTGAAGGTCGCCTGGATGTGGACGTGCCCCTGGGGGACGTTCTTGCGCTCCCGACGCCGCTGCTTGACGGCGCGCTTCCGATCGGCCATGCGTTAGCAGTTCCTCGTCACTTGGTCTTCTTGCGGGCGCCGACCGTCTTCTTCGGGCCCCGGCGCTGGCGGGCGTTCGTCTTCGTGCGCTGCCCCCGAACGGGGAGGTTGCGCCGGTGCCGGAGGCCGCGGTACGACCCGATCTCGATGAGGCGCTTGATGTTCAGCGCCACCTCGCGCCGGAGGTCGCCCTCGACCTTGTACGTCCGGTCGATGACCTCCCGAAGCCGGTTGACCTGGTCCTCGGTGAGGTCCCGAACGCGCGTGTCCGGGTTGATGCTGGTCTGCTTGAGGATCTTCTGGGCCGATGACAGCCCGACCCCGTAGATGTACGTGAGGGCGACCTCGACGCGCTTCTCGCGCGGGATGTCGACACCGGCGATTCGTGCCATCGCGTCAGCCCTGCCGCTGCTTGTGCTTGGGATTCGTGCAGATGACCATCACGGTGCCGTGGCGCCGGATGACCTTGCAGTTGTCACACCGCGTCTTGACGGACGCTCTGACCTTCACCGGGTTCCTCGATTACTTCAGGCGATACGTGATCCGACCCCGAGTGAGGTCGTAAGGAGAGAGCTCGACGCGGACCCGGTCACCGGGCAGGATCCGGATGAAGTTCATCCGCAGCTTGCCGCTGATGTGCGCGAGGACGCGATGACCGTTCTCGAGCTCCACCGCGAACATCGTGTTCGGCAGTGGCTCGATGACGGTTCCTTCGACTTCGATCGCGTCCTTCTTCGCCAACCTTGCTCCCTGGGTCCTTCTCAGCACGAGTGCCGGCCCGCCCGGGCCGACACACGAACGGTGAGGATATCAAATCCTTTGGCCGATGGCCAGTGGGGCGTCGAAACCCCGGACCGATGGCTCGCGGGAGCGTCGCCTCGGTCCTCGGTGGGTTCGCCGCAGATCCGGTTGCCTGTTCTCATGACCTACACCGTCGTCAGAATCTCGGGTCCATTCGCCGCGATGGCGATGGTGTGCTCGAAGTGGGCCGCGAGCGAGCCGTCGTGGGTCACGACGGTCCAGTTGTCGGCCAGGGTGTCGGTGGCCTCCGAGCCCAGCGTGAGCATCGGCTCGATGGCGAGGCAGATCCCCGGCGCCAGCTCGATTCCGTTGGACCGCGAGCGGAAGTTCGGGACCTGCGGGTCCTCGTGCATCGCCGTGCCGATCCCGTGTCCCACGTACTGCCGGACGATCCCGTAGCCGCCCGCCAGCGCAACATCCTCGACGGCGGCCGAGATGTGGCCGATCCGGTTGCCGGGCAGGGCGGCCGCGATGCCGGCCATCAGCGCCAGCCGGGTCGCACCGACTAGCGCCACCGCCTCCGGCGTGCCCGCCGCCTCGCCGCCGCAGATGAACGACCGGGCGCCGTCGCCGTGCCACCCGTCGTAGATGACCCCGACGTCCACGGACACGATCTGGCCGGGACGGATCTCGCGGTCGCCCGGGATGCCGTGGACGATCTCGTTGTCAACGGAGATGCACGTCGAGGCCGGGTAGGCGTGCGGATCGCGCGCGTCGTAGCGCCGCCCGCCGAGGTAGTGGAGGAACGAGGGCACGCCCTTCGAGGCGCGGATGTGGCGCTCCGCGAGCCGGTCCAGCTCAGCCGTGGAGATCCCCGGCCGGAGCTCCTCCTCGACGAGCGCGAGCACCTCGGCGACGATCCGCCCGGCGGACCGCATCTTCGCGATCTCGGCCCGGGACTTGCGGGTGATCGTGGGCATCAGCGGGCGGCCCCACCGGTGGTCCCGGAGCGGGGCGCCAGGCCGGCGTCGGCGACCGCGTCCGTGATCGCGGCGGCCACCTCCTCGATCGGCTGCAGCCCGTTCACGGCGCGCAGCACCCCGGACTCGCGGTAATGCTCGAGCACCTCGTCCAGGGAGCCCAGCTGCTGGGCGAGGCGAACGCGGATCGTCTCGGGCCGGTCGTCGGAGCGCTGGTACAGCTCGGACCCGTCGAGGTCGCAGATCCCCGCCACGTGGGGCGGGCTCGACACCTCGTGGTACGGGTGCCCGGCGGCGCGGCAGATCCAGCGGCCCGACATCCGCCGGACGAGCTCCTCCTCGGGGACCTCGACCAGCACCGCGGCGCACACGCCCGAGTCGCGCTCGACGAGCGCGGCATCGAGCGCCTTCGCCTGGACACCGGTGCGCGGGAAGCCGTCGAGGATCACGCCCTCGGCGGCGTCGGGCCGCCCCAGCCGCTCCAGCAGGAGGCGGACCGTGATGTCGTCGGGCACGAGCTGCCCCGCGTCCATGTAGCGGCGCGCCTCGACGCCCAGCGGCGTCCCGTCCCGGACCGCGGCCCGGAACAGGTCGCCGGTGGCGACCACCGGGATGCCCAGGCGCCCGGCCAGCAG
>CAYJOH010000395.1:0-2775 GCA_964371685.1 uncultured Anaerolineaceae bacterium | reverse complement strand
CGCGCCCGGGAACCCGAACCCGCGCCCAGCGCGTCCGGGGCGGCATGGCAGAATCCCCCGCGATGTACTCCGTTCGACGCCGCTCCGGCGGCCCGGCCCTCGTTGCCGTCCTCGTCCTCGTTGCCGCCTGCGGCGGGCCGGCCCCGTCGGCGACCCCCACCGCCCCTCCCGCCACCGCGGCGCCCACGCCGTCCCCGACCCTCGACGCGTCGCCCAGCCCCGCACCCACGCCCGTCGCGAGCGACGACAACGCGGCGCTGTACGAGGAGATCGAGGCCCAGGTGGCGCAGCTCCGCGGCCTGGAGCCCGGCGCGCCCGTCGAGCGGGCCGTGCTGGACGAGGCGGGCCTGCGCGAGTTCGTCACCAGCAGCTTCAACGAGGACAACCCGGAGGAGCTGGTCACAGGCTTCGAGCGGCTGTACAAGGAGCTGCTCCTGATGCCCGAGGACGAGTCGCTCGAGGACCTGTACATCGAGCTGCTCACCAGCCAGGTCGCGGGGCTGTACGACGACGAGACCAAGCGGATGTACGTCATCTCGCGCACGGGCGACATCGGCCCCACGGAGAAGGTGACCTACGCCCACGAGTTCACCCACGCGCTCCAGGACCAGGCATTCGGGCTGCGCTCGCTGGTCGGGGAGGAGACGGACCAGGGGGACCGGACGCTCGCGCGCACGACGCTGGTCGAGGGCGACGCGACGCTGCTCATGAGCCTGTGGGCACAGCAGCACCTGACGCCGGCCGAGCTGGCCGAGGCCGTCGGCGCCAGCGACCCGGCGGCGGAGGCCGTGCTGGCGAGGATGCCGGCGATCCTCAAGGAGACGCTGCTGTTCCCGTACACGGCCGGCCTCCAGCTCACGCTGGGCGACTGGTCCGGCGGGGGCTTCGCGGCCATCGATGCGCGGTACGACGACCCGCCCGACACCACCGAGCAGGTGCTCCACGCGGACAAGCTCGCGGCCGACGAGCCGGCGGTCAAGGTGACCTTCCCGGCCGACCTCGCCGGGCGCATGGGCGCCGGGTGGAGCGTCCCGATCCAGGACACGCTCGGCGAGTTCCAGCTCGAGATCGTGCTCCGCGACGGCGGCGGCGCGAGCGGCTCGGTGTCGGCGGACGCGGCGGCGGGCTGGGGCGGCGACCGGGTGGCGCTCGTCGAGGGCCCGGACGGCGCGACCGGCGTGGTCCTCGACACGGCCTGGGACACGCGGGCCGACGCGCGCGAATACGCGGCCGCGCTCGACGGCCTGGTCGCGCGCCTGAAGGCGGCCGGCCGGTCCGCATCCGTGCTCACGCCCGCGCCGGACCGCGTCGTGCTCGTGACGGCGGACTCGGACCGCACGCTCGGCCGGCTCGCCAACGTCCTGGGCCTCGCCGGCTAAGGGCGCCCGCGGCCCGACGGTCCCGGCTAGGGGCACCCGCTTCCAACAGTCCCGGCACCCCGCGGCACCCCCCCAACGGTCCCGGCGCCCCGCGGCGCCCGCTACATCGACTCGGGTGCCGAGATCCCCAACATCGCCAAGGCGTTGGCGAGCGTCGTCTTGGTCGCCAGCGCCAGCGCCAGGCGCTTGGCCGATCGCTCCGGCTCGGCGGGGTCCACGACCCGCGCGTCGCGGTAGAAGGCGTGGAACTGGGTGGCCAGCTCCGTGGCATAGGCCGTGACGCCCTGCGTCTCCTCGGCGAGCACCGCGTCCTCGACGACCTCGGGCAGCCGCGCCACCACGCGCACCAGCGCCGCCTCCGGCTCGCCGGCCAGCAGCCCCGCCACGTCCGGCGCGGGCGCCAGCCCGGCCTCCTGCGCCTTGCGCAGGATCGACGCGATCCGCGCGTGGGCGTACTGGACGTAGTAGACCGGGTTCTCGGACGACTGCTTCCTCGCCAGCTCGATGTCGAAGTCGATCTCGACGTGCGCGGCGCGGGACGCGAAGAACCAGCGGGCGGCGTCGGTGCCCACCGCGTCCAGCAGGTCGTCGAGCGTCACGAACGTGCCGGCGCGCTTGGACATCGACACCTCGACGCCGTCGGCCACGAACCGGACCCAGCCGATCAGGATGACCTGGTAGTGGTCCGGGTCGTAGCCCATCGCCTGGGCGGCGTTCCTGTTGCGGGCCACCGTCCCGTGGTGGTCGACGCCCCAGATGTAGATCAGGTGATCGAACCCGCGGCTGAACTTCTCGGTGACGTAGCCGATGTCCGCGGCGAAGTAGGTCGGGCGGCCGTCCGACCGGTAGATCACGCGGTCCTTGTCGTCGCCGTAGGCCGTGGATCGGAACCAGGTCGCGCCATCCTGCTCGTAGACCTGGCCGGCGGCGCGCAGGCGCTCCACGGCCCGGTCCACCCAGCCCTCGTCGTGGAGCGAGGCCTCGCTCTTCCACACGTCGAACTGGACGCCCAGCCGGGCGAGGCTGGCCTCGATCATGGCCCGCACGCGCCGTGAGGCCCAGCCGCCGAGCACCGCCGCGGTGTCGGCGCCGTCCGCCGTGGCCGCCGCCCAGACATCGTCCGGCAGTGCCCGCGCGAGGTCCTCCACGTAGGCGCCCTTGTAGCCCTCATCGGGCACCGGCTCGCCGCGCCGCACGGCCGCGACCGACGCGCCCAGATGGTCGATCTGGGTGCCGGAGTCGTTGAAGTAGTACTCGCGTGTCACCGTCTGGCCGCCCGCCTCCAGCACCCGGCACAGGAGGTCGCCCACGAACGCGCCGCGCGCGTTGCCCACCGTCAGGGGGCCGGTGGGGTTGGCGGACACGAACTCCACGTTGACCCGCCGCGGGCTGACGG
>CAYJOH010000394.1:0-2785 GCA_964371685.1 uncultured Anaerolineaceae bacterium | reverse complement strand
GCCCACGAGCGGGCTCGACCCCCTGATGCAGCAGCGGTTCCTGGAGCTTGTCGCCGAGGCACGCGCAGGGGGCCAGACGGTGTTCATGTCCTCGCACGTGCTGAGCGAGGTCCAGCAGAGCGCAGATCGGGTCGGCATCGTTCGCGACGGGCGGATGGTCGCCGTCGAGGCGGTCGAGGCGCTCCGCCGGCGGGCGGTCAGACGCGTCGAGGTCCAGTTCGATGCCCCCGTCAGCGCGGACACGTTCCGGGAGCTGCCCGACATCCTGGACGTCGAGGTCACCGGGGCCACGCTGCGCTGCCGCCTGGCCGGCCGGGCCGATCCCCTCGTCAAGGCGATCGCGCAGTTCGGTGTGGCGAGCCTGTCCGTGCAGGAGCCCGATCTCGAGGAGCTGTTCTTCGTGTTCTACCACGGCGAGGAGACCGGCCATGCTGCGTAGCGTCTTCGGCAAGACCCTCCGCGACCAGCGGCGCTCGCTCGTCGGGTGGATCATCGGGATCACCGCCGTCGGGACGCTGTACGCGGCGTTCTACCCGACGATCAACACGCCCGAGATGGTCGGCGCGCTCGAGGCCTACCCCAAGGGGCTTCTCGACGCCATCGGCTTCACGGATGTCACGTCCGCGGCCGGGTATCTCGGCTCGACCACCTTCGGCCTGCTCGGACCGGCGCTGGTCATCGTGTTCGCCGCAGCGCTGGGCGGCTCGGCGATCGCCGGCGAGGAGGAGAGCGGGCGGCTCGATCTCACGCTCGCCCACCCCGTCTCGCGCTGGAGCGTCCTCGCCCAGCGGTTCGCGGCGATCGTGGTCGAGATGCTGCTGGTGTGCGGCATCCTGGCGCTAGCCCTGATCGCGATGGCCGGACCCGCGCAGTTCGACGAGATCGGGCCCGGGAACCTGGTCGCGGCGGCCGTCCACCTCGCGTTGCTGGGCATCCTGTTCGCCGGGCTCGCGCTGGGCGTGGGAGCGGCGACGGGCCGCCGCAGCCTCGCCTACGCGGTGGTGGCGATCGTCGCCGTCGGCGGGTTCTTCGGCAACAACCTCGGGCCTACGATCGAGGGATTGGCCTGGTTGCGCGACATCTCGCCGTTCCACTACCACGCCGGGGGCGTGCCGCTGCGCAACGGGATCGTCCTGGCCGACGCGGCCGTGCTGGCGATTGCGAGCCTCGCCTTCGTCGTCGCGGGCGGCGTCGCGCTCGATCGCCGGGACCTGGCCGTGTAGCAGGCGCCGCGTCGGCCCAGCCGCTCGGCTGTGGCTGAGGGCTCGGGCACGGCTGAACGCGTGGCGTTCCGGATCGCCCTTCGACCCGGCCTCGCCACCGCGGCCGAACGCCCATGGTGCGGTACAGCGCCCCGCGTCCGGCGCCTGCACGCTCGGCGTTCAGGCAGGCCCCGCAGACGGCCCGTGTTCGCTGCGCTGCACGCTTGGCGTTCAGGACCGCGGCCTAGGGGGAGGATCCGGCGGGCCCGACCGCCGCACCGCACGCTGGGCGTGCAGGTGAACGCCCAGCGAGCAGACGGGCCGGCGCGGCCTGCGATCGGGCCCGGGCGAGCGGATCGGCCCGGGCGAGCGGATCGGCCCGGGCGAGCGGATCGGGCCCGGCGAGCGGATGGGCCCGGCGCGGCCCGCGGGACTTGCCCCGGCCTCGTAAGGTGTGCCGATGGCGTCCCCCATCGACCTCCTCGGCGTCCTGCGCGACGGCCTGCCCGGCCGCGCCACAGCGCCCCGTCACGTCGTCATCGTCGGCGCCGGCATCGCGGGGCTGACCGCCGGGCTGCTGCTCAAGGAGGCCGGTCACCGGGTCACGATCCTCGAGGCCCGCAACCGCCTCGGCGGCCGGATCTACACCTACCGCGGCTTCGCCGGGCGGATGTACGGCGAGTTCGGCGCGATGCGCTTCCCGCGCCAGCACCGGCTCGGCCAGCACCTCATCCACGAGCGCTTCGGCCTTGCGACGACCCCGTTCGGGATGGAGGACCAGGACACGTTCATCCACCTCGGCGGCCGCTCCGTCCGCCGCAGCGACTTCACCCCCGAGAGCTTCGACTTCTCGCTGCCGCCCGGCGAGCGCGGCCGGCCGCCGGCGGACATCCTCCGGGACGCCATGCAGCCGCTGATCGACCTGGCCGCGGAGCCCGGCGGCTGGGATCGGCTGATCGAGCGCTACGACCGCTACTCGCTGCTCGGCTTCCTCCTCGAGCGGGGTGTCAGCGAGCCGGCGATCTCGCTGCTGGGCCCGGTGTTCAACCTCGAGGGGCGCCTCCACTTCTCGCTGGTCGAGTGGTTCAGCCACTGGCACGAGGACGTGTTCGGGGACCTCGAGTTCATCGTCGACGGCGCGGACACCCTCGCGGACGCGTTCGCTCCCGCGCTGTTGCGCGACACGCGCCTGGGCGCGGAGGTCCAGGCCATCGAGCAGCATCCGGACGGCGTCGTCGTCCGCTGGCGCGACGGCGTGGGGGCGATGGCCTCCGTCCAGGCGGACGAGTGCCTGGTCACCGTCCCGTTCGTGCTCCTGCGGCACATGGAGATCGACGGCCTGGACCCGGACAAGTGGTTCACGATCCGGAACGTGTACTACGGGCGGGCGCACAAGATCTTCATGCAGTTCAGCCGGCCGTGGTGGGCCCAGGACTACGGCATCACCCACGGCGTCACGGTCACCGACCTCGCGATCCGCAACGTCGTGTACACGCCGGCGGGCCAGGACCCGGACACCGGGCGGGGCGTGATCATCGCGTCCTACGCCTGGGAGCAGGACAGCATGGCCTACAGCATGCTGG
>CAYJOH010000393.1:0-2803 GCA_964371685.1 uncultured Anaerolineaceae bacterium | reverse complement strand
GCCAGGGTCCGGCCGTCGGCCGCCAGCTCGAGCTCCGCGCGCTCGTCGCACACGCTGCCGGTCCAGCCGACGGTGATCGATCGGCGGTCGCTGCCCGGGCCGATGTCGAGCGCGTAGGGGTCCTCGTGGCCTGGTCCGGAGATCGGCCGGACCGTGTCCCGGACGCCGATCATCGTCCCCGCCCGGTCCACGACATGGAGGCGGAGGGGAACGTCCGGCTCGCCCGGGTTGAGGACGATGTCCCACGTCGCGAAGATCGATTCCGCCGGCGATGGGGAGGGCGTGGTGACGAGGACCGGCGTGGGCAGCAGGGTCGGGGCCGGCCTTGTGGCCGCCGGGGCCGATGACGACGCCGACGGGACGAGCGTTGCCGTGGGCGTCGGACCCCCGCAGCCCTGCGAGCCAAGAACCATGATGGCCAGGGCGGCGACGCGTGCACCCCGGACTGGGTCGCGGTCGCGCAATCGAGTCCTCCCTGCCGGTCGTGTGCCCGTCCGACGAGCGGAGGTGCCGGGATGCGCCGCCCTGGGCGCCGGTGCGCGTTCGGGTCCGCGATGGAGCCGCCGCAGGTGGGCATCGGCGATGGACGGATGACGTAGGCGATTCGAGAACGCGGGTCCATCGGCCCGGGGGGCATCACGGGCGAGACTTCCTGTCAGCGGCAACAGACACGACGAACACCCAGGCGCCGCGGAAAGGAGGTCACGAACATGAACGTCCTGGCGATCTACGCGGTCAACGAGCACATCGCGGACCTGCTGGCCGAGGCCAGCGCGGAGCGGCAGCGCCGCGCCCGCAGCCCCAAGCGTCCGGGCATCGTGGCCTCGATCCTCCAGGCGGCCCGCGCCGTCAAGGCTCCGGCCACGCCGAGGCTCAGCGCCTACCCGCGCAACTGACACCGATCCGGCCGTCCGGCACTCCTCCCCGGCGGCTGCTTCACCCGGGTCCCTGCTCCTCCGGGCCCGGAGCCCATCACGCGAGACGCCCGTCCACCCTCCCAGGGACGGGCGTCTTGGCGTCCCTGGCCTGCTACGGCTCGAACGCCAACGGCACGCCTTCCGCCTCGGCGGCGGCGGCGAGGGCGCGATCGAACGTGGCGAGCTCGCCGTCCACGTCGATGGCGAGCCACAGATAGCTGGCGTCGTACACGGACAAGCGATGGCGGGCCGCGAGCGACAGCGCAAGGCGGACACCGGCAGGACCGCGGTCTGCCACTTCGAGTCCGGCTTCCTCGAGCATCGCGATCCGCTGCGCTGCCGCCACAGGGTCGCTGCCGGCGTGGCGCAGCAGCACATGCCCAACCTCGGTCCAGTGCACGGCGGGAGCGAGCACCATCCGATCGCCTGCGAGCCACGAGCGCCACGCGATCAGGACATCCGCCCGCTCACCGATCGCCAGCTCGACGGCGACGGAGGCATCGACGACGACCGGCATCGGATCCACGATCAGCGTCATCAGCGCCGCTCGTCCCTGGAGGCCCGGACCCAGGAGACGATCTGGTCGGTGCTCGGCGCGGGGCGCGGGTCGCGCGAACGCAGGCGGGCCAGCTGATCGATCGCGGCGAGGCGGCGGTCGCGGATCCGGTCGGGGTCCAGGTGCTCGAGGTCCGCGAGCGGAACGATCGCGGCGACCGGCTGTCCCGCCCGCTCCACGATGAACCGCTCGCCGGCGGCTGCCTCGTCCAGCACCTGCCCGAAGCGGGCGCGGACATCCAGGGCGCTGATCACTCTCATGGCACCATGATGGTGCTATGAGGGTCGCGCGTCAATGTGCGAGGTCGTCGGGGGTGTCGATGTCCCGGAGCGTCGCGCCGCCGGGGTCGAGCGCACGCCAGTCGTCGGCGGGCAGCGTGGTGGCGGGCAGCGCGTCCAGCAGCGCGCGCAGGCTGCGGCGCCCGTCGGCGAGGCAGGCGAGCGTGGCCGGGCCGGCCGCTGCCGCCTGGACCGCCATCGGCAGCGGCGCCGGCGGCGATGCGTCGAGGGTGATTGCCGCCAGTTCCTTGGCCGCCTCGAGCCGTTCGACCATGCGCCGCAGGACGCCGGGCGCCAGCCACGGCATGTCGCCACCCACCACGAGCGCGATGCGCGGAGGGTGATCGCGAACGGCGGGGAGATCTCCCGCGGAGGGCACGGCCCCGGCCGCCAGCGCCGCGAGCCCGGCCGCGAGGCCCGCCAGCGGTCCCCCGCTCGCCTCCGGGTCGTGCGCGACGACGATCCGGCCCTCGAGCGCCGGGGGCAGCATGGGCACCGGCACGTCCGGGGCGAGGACGAGCACGATCCCGTCGGCGACGGCGGCGACGGCCCGCAGCGCGTGGTGGAGCACGGGCGCCCCGTCGAGGTCGGCCGCGAGCTTGTCGCCGCCGAACCGCGACGACGCTCCGCCCGCCAGGACGATCGCCGTCGTCATCCGGGCGTCTCCGTCGTGCCGGCCGCTCCCGACCGCTCGCGCATCGGCGCGAGCGTCCTCGGGCCGAGCACGTGGCCGGCGTCCGTCCGGCGGAGCAGGCCCCGGCGGTCCAGGTCCTCGAGGATCACGAGCACGTACCGCCGGCTCGTCCCCGTCGCGTCGCGCAATCCCGCCGGCGAGAGCGGGCCCGCGGCGGCCAGCGACAGGGCGCGCCTGACGAGGTCTCGGTACGCCGTCGCCGCCCAGGCCAGGTCGTCCTCGAGGCGCACGATCCGGCCGGCCGCCTCGAGCGCGCGCACGCCATCGGGCGGGCAGCCGGCGGCACGCGCCGCGTCCGCGAGGGCCGGCGGCGCGGCCACGTCCAGCGCGCGCTCCAGGCGGTCCATCGCCGCCAGCG
>CAYJOH010000392.1:0-2812 GCA_964371685.1 uncultured Anaerolineaceae bacterium | reverse complement strand
GTCCGCGAGCCCGTGTTGCGCACCGACCCCGTCTCGGTGACGGTCCCGTTGCCGTTGGCCGTCGCCGTGAGGCCCCTCAGCGACAGGGCGGGCTCGGCGGACGGGGCGACGCTGGTGGCGGTCAGCGTCATCGACGCGTAGGCGGGCACCCGCCCGGCGAGCGCGAACGTGGTCACCCCGCCGTCCTTCGTCCGGTCCGCGAAGGCCCGGCCGCGGAGCGTTCCAACGACCTTGCCGGCGGCGCTGCGGAAGGTCGCCGTGACCGTCACGGCCCCCCGCGTCCGGCCGGTGTTGTTGAGCACCTCGCCCACGACCCGGACGACGTCGCCGGTGCGGGTCGTGCGCGACGACTTGACCGGCAGCCCGGCCGCCATCGAGCGGAAGCGGAGGACCCATGGCCGCGCGCTGGACGCCCCGCCCGGGACCGTGACCCGCACCCGGTAGGTGCCGGCGGCCAGCGTCCGCGTCAGCTCCTCGAACCGCAGGCCGGCATGGTCCGAGCTCGCCAGCAGCGTCGAGCACCCGCCGTACAGGTCCAGCCGCGCGTCCACCGGCAGGTCGCCGAGCGCGACGACCACCCGGTGCCGGGACGGGAGCGAGAAGCGGAACCAGTCGGCGTCGCCGGAGCCGGTCGTGCGCTCGCCGATCCAGGTGGACCTGGGCGAGATGGTCGTCGCGGTGGCGCACGTGTCCGGGGCGTCCGGCAGGAACGTCGCGAGCAGGTCCACCGTGGGTGCGGCGGCCGTGACGTCGTGCGTGCGCTGCAGGCCGTCGCTCCACGCGGCAAACCGGTAGCGCCGGCCACCGACCGAGGCCGCGAGCGGGGCGCTGACCGTCACGGTGCCGTTGCGGATCACGGTCGTCTCGCTGGGGCTGGCGCGGTCCTCGCCGGCGACGAACAGCGGGATGCCGGCGGGCGAGCTGTCGGCGCCGATCAGGGACGTCCTGGGGTGGAGCTCGATCGACGTCGTCGCGGACGTCCCATGCCCGTCCGTGGCGGTGAGGCGGAGCTCCAGGTGCGACGGGTACTCGTGGTCCGGCGCGTCGAACGAGCCCGCGGCCACGCCGTCGAACGTCTGGATCACGTGGTCGTGGCAGTCGGCCGGGCAGTGCCGCATCACGAGGTCCCACGACAGGGCGGAGGCCGGCAGCGCCCCCGTGTCCGGGTCCGTGGCGGAGCCGGCGAACGCGATCGTGTCACCGACCGCCCAGGTGAGCGACGGGTCCGGGGCGTCGATGGACGGGACGGGTGGCTCGTTCGCCGCGTCGACCACGAGCTCGAGCGTGTCGGCCAAGCCGTTGGAGTTCACCACCCGCAGCGTGATCGGGTAGACGGCCGGCGTCTCGATGTGCCACTCGACGACCTGGCCCGACCGGTCATTCGGCCCCGTGAAGACGCCATCGTGGTCGAGGTCCCAGCTCCAGCCCGTGAGGGTGGACGTCGGGTCGGGGTCGCTGGAGGCGGACGCGTCCAGGGTCACGTCCACCGGCGCCGCGGACACCGCGGGCGTCACCGTCGCGCTCGCGATCGGCTGGGCGAGGTGCCGGATGCGGACCACGCGACCGCCGTCGATGTCCACGTAGTACAGGTCGCCGCCGGGGCCCGTGACGAGGTCCACGGGGTTGCCGACGCCGGTCGCCACGACCTCCATGGTCGAGGCGTCGGGCACGCCGCCGGCACCCGGCAGCAGGACGGCGAGGCAGTCGCGCGAGTAGTCCGCGAAGAACAAGGCCCCGTCGTAGCGCGCGGGATAGGGCACGCTCCCGCCTTCGGCCCCGTCGTAGAACGCGAGCCCGGTCACCGACGATCCCATGGCCCCGTTCGGGCCGGGCGAGAAGCAGGGACCCGTGGGCTCAAGGGTGTTCCAGTGGCTGTACTGGTACAGCGGCGGCGTGACCGCGCCGGCCTGGGCGTACAGGTCCGTGCACAGGTCGAGGCCGAGCGACTCGAGGCTGCTGCGGCCCACGCCCTCGTAGCACGGCCAGCCGAAGTTGGGCAGGGTCGTCCGGGTGAGGGCGCCGCCGGGCAGGACGATCCGCTCGATCTCCTCCCAGGTCTGGTTGCCGACGTCGCCCAGGTAGATCTCGCTCGTGCCGGGCCGGAACGTCCAGCGGAACGCGTTGCGGAAACCGTGGGCCACGATGCGCCGGTCGTTGGCGTCCGCGCTCGAGGCGAGCGGGTTGCCGGCCGACCCCGCGCCCGTGTCCGGGTCGACGCGGATCAGTGTGCCGCCGAGGCCGGTCGGGTCCGCCGCGGTGCGCACGTCCTGCGACCGGAGCATGCCGCCCTCGGCCGTCTCGACCTCGGTGACGGGCGTTCCGTTTGGGTTGGGCTCGAGCAGCGTGGTCGGGTCGCCGCACGGGTTGACGGGCGTGATCGGGTTGTCCGGGTCGGGGATGGTCCCGCCACGCTGGCCGTAGTCGATGCCGTTGAAGTCCGCGCCGTCGCCACCGCTCAGGTACAGCTGACCGTCGGGCCCGAAGGCGATGCCGCCGCCGGCGTGGCTGGGGGACTGCTGGCACCAGTCGTGGACCAGGGGTACGCGCGAGCCGGGCACGGCGACGTTGGTGGCGGGGTCGAGCGTGACGCGCTCCAGCCGGGAGGTGACGACGCAGCCGTCCTGGGTGGCGCCGGGCCCGGGCGGGTTCGCCTGCGGCCCGGGGCAGGCGTCGTTCCAGATGGGGGCGACCTGGCCGGGCGGCGCATCGTAGACGTAGTACAGGTAGAGGTACGGGCGGCCCGCGAGGAAGCCCGGGTCCACCGCGATGCCCAGCAGGCCGCGGTCCCAGAAGCTGTTGACCACCGTCGTCA
>CAYJOH010000391.1:0-2828 GCA_964371685.1 uncultured Anaerolineaceae bacterium | reverse complement strand
CGTCGCCGCCGGGTTGACGCCGCGGAGACGACGCGCGTAGACTTCGCGGCGGTCGAGCAGGTCGCTCGCCTGTCCACTACGGAGGCGCTTCGCCAGATGGTGCACAACACCCTCTCCTATCCGCGCACGATCGCGCCCGTCAGCGGCGCCGTCGGCGGGAGAGGTGTGCCCACCAGCAGGTAGGACGCGGGGCGAACGCCCCAGGAGCGACCACCGAGCCGTGGGCCACCGGGCCCGCGGCTCAAGTGTTTTTCGGGCGTGTTCACGCCACCTGACACGAGCCGCAGGCCCCCCGGACAACCGGGCCCGCGGCTCGTCCCATGTCCGGGACCCCGCGGACCGGCTCACCCACTCGAGCCACGCCATTCACTCCGCAGGAGAGTCCCATGACGACGACCCTAGCGCCCGAACCGAAGACGACCCATCCGACGTCGAGCCCGCTGCCGGCGACCCTCGCCGACCGCGAGCCCGCCGCGCGGATCCCGGCCGGCCCGGACGCGGGGGACCTGATCGTCCCGCTGCCCCGGACCCACGCCGGCCCGCCGGCGCTCCTCGTCGAGCACGTCACCAAGCGCTTCAACGTCGACCGGCGCAAGCCCCCGGTGCTCGCGATCCACGACGTCTCGCTCCGCCTGGAGCGGGGCTCGATCCACGGGATCCTGGGTGCCAACGGCTCCGGCAAGTCGACCCTCATCCGCCTCGTCTCGGGGTTGCTGACCCTGGACGAGGGCAAGGTGGAGGTGTTCGGCCTCGACCTCGAGCGTGACGAGCTCGCCGTGAAGCGGCTCATCAACCGGGTGTCCGTGGACGCGGCGTTCTTCAAGAAGCTGAGCCCGATGGAGAACCTCCTGTTCGCCGCCCGCCTGTACGGCCTCGACGCCGGCCAGGCGCGACGAGAGGCAACGGCGATCCTCGCCCGGCTCGGCATCGCGGAGAGCCGCCTCGGCCGCCCGGTGGAGCAGATGAGCCGGGGGATGCAGCAGAAGGTCGCGATCGCGCGAGCCCTGCTGACGAGCCCGACGCTGCTCCTGCTGGACGAGCCGACCACCGGCCTCGACCCGCGCAGCAAGCTCGACGTCCAGGCGTTCGTGGAGGAGGTCAACGCCGCGCACGACGCGACGATCGTCCTCACCACCCACGACCTGGCCGAGGCGGAGCGCCTGTGCGACCGGATCACGATCCTCGACGGGGGTCGCGTGGTCGCCGAGGACACGCCCGACGGGCTCAAGCGACGAGTCGCGGAGCGCCACGGGCAACCGCCGACGCTGGAAGCCGTGTTCATGACCTACACGGGTCGCTCCCTCGACGAGGACGTCGAGGAGGACGACGACAACGACTGAGACACCGAAAGGAGGTGCCGCGATGACCATCCGGTCCGACCTGACCACCCGCCATCACCCCACCTCTCGAAAGGACATTCACATGCAGCACATCGAGCTTCGGCTCGGGGCGATCCACGAGCGCCAGGCGCTCGAGCGGGCGCTCCGGCATGCCGATCGCGCGGCGCTCGCGTCCGCGCGCTCGATCCGGGAACGCGTCGGCGAGTCGATCATCCGGCTTGGCCATCGCGTGGCCGGTGAGAGCCTCCGTGCTCCCGTCTGGACCGGCTGACCCCGGTCCGGGCGGGGGTCCCGGACCCGGGAGGGGTCCGGCTCCCGAACCCTGAAAGGGACACTCCGTTGGCACTCCTGGTGCAGGAGATGAAGGCGTCCTACGCCTTCGTCGAACGCAACTTCTTCCTCACCCGCCGGTACTGGGGGTGGGAGCTGGCGTTCCTCGTCTACTCCGTCGCCGGCGCGCTGTCGATCTCCCTGATCGGCGCCGCGGCGGGTGACGACCGCCTGCTGCTGCTGCTGATCATCGGCGCGGTGTTCTGGAACTACCTGTCCGTCGTCTTCTCCTGGATCGCCGAGACGATCGCGGTGGAGCGGTGGGAGGGCACGCTCGAGTACACGTTCATGGCGCCCGTGCGGCGCTGGACGCAGCTGCTGGGCTCGTGCCTGTACGCGATGGCGTACGGGCTCGTGCACACGGCCGCGATCCTCGTGGTCCTGATGCTGTTCTTCCCGCAGCTCGAGCCGGGGGCGATGAACCTGCTCACCGCCGTCGTGTTCGTCGCGCTGGGCTCGTTCAGCTTCGTGGGCATCGGGATGATGGCCGCCATCCTGCCGCTGCTCTACGTGGAGCGCGGCGCGCAGATGACGTTCGTCCTCCAGTCCTGCCTGCTGCTCGTGTCCGGGGTCTACTACCCGGTCGAGGTCCTGCCGGGCTGGATGCAGCTGCTGTCGCACCTCTCGCCGGCGACGTACGTCCTCGACGGCGTGCGGGCCGGGCTGCTCGACGGGACGCCGGTGACGGCGCTCGTCGGCGACATCCTGCCGCTGCTGGCGATGGGCGCCGTGCTCATCCCGGCGGGGCTGTGGGCCTTCGGGCGCGCCGAGCGGTACGCGAAGCGCACCGGCAAGCTCAAGCGGGTGGGCTGACGATGGACGCCCTCCATCCGGCCGCCGCCACTGCGACGGCCACGGCTCCCACGCAGCTCACGGAGCTCGGCTGGGACCCGGGCTGGGCGGCCGCCTTCCTGCCGTTCGACGCGGCGGGCTGGCAGCCCGCCCGGGTCGTCGCCTCGCAGCGGGACGCGTGGGTCGTGGCCTCCGCCTCCGGCGACCACGATGCCATCATCTCCGGACGCCTCCGGCACGAGGCCCTCGGGCCGGGTGACCTGCCGTCGGTCGGCGACTGGGTCGCGACCGCCGCCCCCGCCTCGACCCTGGACCGGGCGGTCATCCAGGCCGTGCTCCCCCGCCGGACCGCGTTCCGGCGCAGCA
>CAYJOH010000390.1:0-2838 GCA_964371685.1 uncultured Anaerolineaceae bacterium | reverse complement strand
CGTCCAGGTCATGGACGCCGATGCCAACGCGCGGATGACCCCCGCGGTCCGCCGCCTGCTCCGGGAGCACAACCTCGAGCCGGCCCAGATCCACGGCACCGGCGGCGGCGGCCGGATCACCCGCGAGGACGTGCTCGCGTTCGTCGAGGCGGTCCGGACCGGGACCGCCCCGGCCGCGCCCGCGACCGCCGCCGCCACCCCCGCCGCGTCCGGGAGCCCGGCATCCGCCCCCGCCTCGCGGGCCCCGTCGGCTGCCCGGATCTCGTTCCCCGCCGGCACGGACGAGGTCCTCGTCCCGATGACCCAGATGCGCAAGGGCATCGCGGCGCAGATGACCCGCGCGCTCCAGGCGCCCCACGCCTACGTCCAGATGGAGGTGGACGTCAGCCGCCTGGTCGCCCTCCGGGAGCGCGCCAAGCGGGCCTACCAGGAGAAGGAGGGCATGTCGCTCTCCTACGTCCCGTTCGTCGTCAAGGCGTCGGCGGAGGCGCTCAAGCGCAACCCCACGTTCAACGCCCACTGGACCGAGCAGGGCCTGCTCGCCAAGCGCCGGATCAACATCGGCGTCGCGGTCGCGGTGGACGAGGGGCTGATCGTGCCCGTCATCCGGGACGCGGACCAGCTCAGCATCCACGGCCTCAACCGGGCGATCACCGACGTCGCCAACCGTGCCCGGGTGAACAAGCTCCGGCTCGACGACTTCGGTGGCGGCACGTTCACCGTCGACAACACGGGCTACCTCGGCACCAACCTCGTGATGCCGATCCTCAACGTGCCCGAGGTGGGCATCGTGACCATGGAGGCGATCACCAAGCGCCCCGTGGTCGTGTCCACCGACGATGGGGACGTGATCGCCATCCGGCCGGTGATGAACATGGTCCTGGCCGTGGACCACCGGGCGAACGACGGCGCCGGTGGCGCCGCGCTGCTGCGCGACATCAAGGCCTGGCTCGAGGGCGTCGGCCCGGAGACCGCGATCTACTAGCCGGCAAGGCGCCCCGACAAGCCGGTAGCCCAGAGCCACGCTCATGCGGATCCTCGTCACCGGTGGTGCCGGGTTCATCGGCCGGGCGGTCGTCGCCCGGCTCGCCGATCGCGGCGACGAGGTCACGGCACTCGTCCGCGACCCTGCCCGTGCCGGCTTCCTCGCCCGCGACGGCGTCACCCTCGTCGCCTCCGACCTCTCGGATCCGGCCGCGCTCCGCGACACCGTTGCCGGCGCAGACGCCGTGATCCACGCCGCCGGCTCGTACCGCGTGGGCGTCCCCGACGACGAGCGACCGGCGATGTGGGACGCCAACGTCGGCACGACCGAGCGGGTCCTGGACGCGGCGATCGAGGCGGGCGCGCCGCGCATCGTCTACGTCTCGACCAACGGCATCCACGGCAACACCCGCGGCGCCATCGTCGACGAGACGTATCGCCGGCCCCCGGCGGACGGGTTCCTGTCCTGGTACGACGAGACGAAGCTCCGGGCCCACGAGGCCGCCGAGGCCAGGATCGGCCGCGGCGCGCCGGTGATCATCGTCCAGCCCGGTCAGACGTTCGGGCCGCACGACCACTCCGCGGTCGGCGCGCAGCTGGCGCAGGCCCACGCCGGGCGCCTGCGGGCGGTCGCGTTCGGCGACGCCGGGCTCGCCTGGGCCCACGTGGACGATCTCGCGGGCGGGCTCCTGGCGGCCCTCGACCGGGGGAGGATCGGCGAGGCGTACTCGCTGGGCGGCGAGTGTCTCCGGCTGCGGGACGCCCTTGCTGTCGCGGCCCGCATCGGCGGCCATCGCCCGCCACGCCTCACGGTCCCCACGCGGCTGCTGCGCCTCGTCGCACCGGTCAACGACCGCGTCGGCGGACTGCCGGGTATGCCGTCCAACCTGCACGAGGCCGTCGAGGCGAGCGACGGCGTCACCTACTGGGTGAGCAACGCCAAGGCGGGCCGGGAGCTGGGCTACGCGCCAAGGACGGTCGAGCAGGGCATCGGGGACACGTTCGGCCGCGCCGGGACCGGCGCGAGACGTGGCTAGCGGCATGGAACCCGGCTCCTGGCAGGCTGTCGACGTCGTGGGCAGCCGTGAGCACCACGGGTCGCGGGCGTGATTCTCCCGGAGGAGCGCGACCCGCGGTTCGTGACCATCCGCCGCGGTGGAACCCTCACCGACTCCGATCACAGGCTCCTCGCCCTGTGGGCGGCAGCGTGCGCGGAGCACGTCCTCGCCCACTTCGAGTCGGCGCAGCCTGGTGACCCGCGACCGCGCCAGGCGATCGAGCGGGCTCGCGCCTGGGTGCGCGGCGAGGTCAGGATGTCCGAGGCTCGATCCGCGGCCGGCCATGCCAACGCCGCGGCCAGGGACCTGCGCGGGGCCGCCAGACACGCCGCGCACGCCGCCGGTCAGGCCGCGGCCGTCGCCCACGTCGCCGCGCACGAGCTCGGTGCGGCCGCCTATGCGATCAAGGCCGCACGTGCAGCCGCGCCGGAAGGAGCGGGCGAGGCTGCCGGGCGACTCGAGTGCCGCTGGCAGCGCGACCAGCTCCCGGAGGCAATCCGCGAGCTCGTGCTCGACGACCAGCGGTTGCGGAACGAGATCTGCTGGTCGGTGTTCGACGGCTGAAGCGGCGGCGGGCACCGCCGGCGGCGTGGCCCGGCCACACGTCCTACACTCGTGCCATGGCCCGCGAGCTCCCGATGTTCGACCTCAACCCCGGCCACGGCCACCACGCCGCGGCAGGTGACCTGTCCATCGCGATCGGTGGCGGCTCGTTCGCACCCGCCACCGACGGCAGCCGGCCGCTCCGCCGCCACCCGGACTGGATCAAGTCCCGGATGCCCTCCGGAGACAACTA
>CAYJOH010000389.1:0-2838 GCA_964371685.1 uncultured Anaerolineaceae bacterium | reverse complement strand
TGACGACCACCGTGCCGGACTGCACGTCGTGGAAGCCCTGGCGCTTGGGGCTCTGGGAGGCCGTGTACAGCAGGTAGATCGTGTACACGAAGGTGGCCAGCGAGATCAGGCTGCCGAGGACGCCGATGCTGGTGCCCGCGAGGGCGAAGTTGGCGACGGTGCCGACCGCCGACGGCCCGAACAGGAAGGCCCAGCGCCGGATCGCCTGGTCGCGCGTGAGCGTGGCTCCGTCGGCGGCGTTCACGGTCTCGAGGTTCAGGATCTTCTGGCCGGGCGAGGCGCGCATCGTCGTCCAGGTGTAGATGAAGTAGATCGCGCTGCCCACCAGGTACAGGCCGCCGAGGACGACGAACCCGATGAGCGCACCGGCGATGCCGCCGGTGAGCAGGAGGCCGCCGAGGATCGCGATCCCGACGACCCAGAACACGACCGACAGGAGGATCGCGTCGATGATGTAGGCGATGATCCTCGTCACGAGATCGGCGTAGGAGACGCCCGGAGCCGGTCCGGCAGCCACCGGGGCCTGCTGGAAGCCGCCCGGCGCCTGCGCCGGGGGCGGCGGCGTCTGCCAGTCACCTGAGCCCTGGGGCGTCGGGGCACCCCCAGCGGGATCCGTCATCCAAGCACCTCCCTCGTCGGCGTCATCCGCGCCGCTCGTGCGGAGGATACGACCCGTGTCGAGTCCGCGGAAGCCCATCGCGCACGCGACGTGCCCTCGTCCGTGGCTGCCGCGCACCACCGTCGCCGCGCCGCGACCGCTTCGGCGAGCCGGAGCGGATGGCCAAGGTGAATCTGGTGGTTGCAGGCATTCGCACGTTTCTTCAACTTCGAGGTTTGACCGCGGCGCGAGAATCCGTGTCATCATTCGGGGGCCCATCGTCGTTCGTCCTCGCCAGGAGAGACACGTCAATGCGAATCCGCGCAGCGAAGCTCGAGGAACTCATGCCCAAGCCGCGCGAGCGTGCCCTGTCGCCCCGCCAGCTCGCGGCGCTGCAGCGCGAGGAGGAGATCCGCAAGGCGCTGGTGCGGCTCAAGGCGGACGAGGACGTGCTCGCCATCGAGCTCGACCCGTCCGAGAAGATCCCGACCATGCGCGCCGCCGTGAAGCGGGCGGTCGCCGCCCACAAGCCGGGCACGAACGTGGCCATCCGCGGGCGCACGATCTACCTGTCCACCGGCAAGCTGCCGGGCGGCCGTGGTGGCCGCCGGCCGAAGGGCGCCTGAGAACGCCGACGGCCGCGTCGCAGTCGCGGGCCGTCGCCCGTCTCTCCGGCGGCCCGTTCCGCCCCGGAGTCGTCCCCCATGACCGTCCGCCGCCGCCCCGTCCGCCGGCGCTATCTCGTCGCCGCCCTGCTGCTCGCGTCGGCGATGCTCGCGGGGCTCGCCGTGTGGTCCAACGTGCTCGGCGTGGGCGACAAGGTCGCATCCGTGGCGCGCCGGATCGAGCTCATCGTGGATCCGCCGCCAGACCGCCCGATCGAGGCGACGGTGCGCGTGACGCCCCGCCCTTCGCCGCCCCCGACCCCCACACCCCCGCCCGCCCCGACGCCGTCGGGTTCGCTGGAGCCGGGGGCCACGCCGGCCCCCACGCCAACGCCCGAGCCCACGCCCGTCCGGACCAAGGTGGACGTCACGCTGCTCCGCCATCCCGAGCGCTGGTTCATCAGCGAGGAGGACAACGAGTGGTGCGCGGTCGCGGGCACGCAGATCGTGTTGGCGATCCACGGCAAGGCGGAGCTCACGGTCGCGTTCCAGAAGACGCTCGCCTCGCGGATCGGCGAGTGGGAGAGCCGGCGTGACAGCCACAATGGTGGCTGGGGCCCCTCGGCCATGGTGGCCGCGCTCGAGGCCTACGGGGTCCCCGGCTACCAGGTGCGGGCCTACGAGAACCGCCAGGACGCGATGCGGGACGCGGCGCTCGCGATCTCGGAGCTGCATGCCCCGGTGATCCTGCTCACCTGGCGGGGCGCCCACACCTGGGTCATGACCGGCTACCGCGCGGACGCCGACCCGACGGTGTTCCCCGACGCCCGGATCAGCGGCACGTACATCCTGGACCCCTGGTACCCGCGAGACTCCTCGCTGTGGGGCCGGTCGGATCCGCCCGGGACCTTCCAGGATCTCGCGGAGATGCGCCGGAACTACCTGGTCTGGAGGCGCCCCGAGGGCAGCTACGCGGACCGCGACGGCCTGTTCATCGCGGTGCTGCCGACGATCCCGCTGGACCGCTGACCGGCCGGCGCAGCCGGACCACGAGGGCGACGCCCAGCAGCAGCGTCTTGACCGCGGTCCCCGCCGCGAACCCGAGCGGGATCGCCACCACGCCCAGCGGCGCGACCAGCGCGAGCGTCGCGGCGACCGTCACCGCGAACCCGGTGACCGACGCCAGCACCGGCAGGATGGTGTTGTGGGTCGCGTACACGGCGCGCGCAAGGAGGTGGCTGAGGGCATCGAACGGCACCGCGACCGCGAACGCCGCGAGCACGCCGGCGGTGAGCGCGACGTCGTCCGGCCCGAACTCGCCGCCGCCCAGCAGGACGTCGATCGCCAGGGGCCCGACGACGACCAGTCCGACGGCCGCGAGGACGGTGAGCGTGCCGATCGTCGCCAGGTTGGTCCGGACGAGGCGCAGGAACGCCGGCCGGTCGCCGGCGGCCCAGGCCGCCGACAGCGCGGGGAAGGCTGCCAGCGAGAACGCGACGCCGATCAGCGAGACGGGCACGCTCTGGAAGTTGCGCGCGAAGCTGATGGCGGTGACGCTGCCGGCCGCCAGCGTGGTCGCGACCGAGGTGAAGAACAGGAACGTGACCGGCTCGATCGGGTGGCTGACCATCTTGG
>CAYJOH010000388.1:0-2843 GCA_964371685.1 uncultured Anaerolineaceae bacterium | reverse complement strand
TCGCGTGCATCAGGGGGAAGTTCTCGAAGTCCTCCTCCTGGGCCACCCGCTGGACGACCCGGGCCGCCATCGGGAAGGCGCTGATCCCGGCCGCGCCGATGAGCGGGTTGAACGTGCCGCCGGCGAGGCGGTTGAGCCCCTTCGCGAACACGAGGCCGGTCGCCGTGTCCAGCGCGAACGCCACGATCCCGAGCCCCAGGATCGCGAGCGTGCCGGGCTGCAGGAACCGCTCCCCCACCATCGTCGACCCGATCGCGAGGCCCAGGAACAGCGTCACCACGTTGGCCAGCTCGTTGGAGGACGCCTTCGTCAGCCGCTCCACGACCCCGGACTCGCGCATCAGGTTGCCCAGCATCAGCGAGCCCACGAGCGGCGTCGCGAACGGGACCAGCGTGCCCACCAGCAGCGTGACCGCGATCGGGAACAGGATCCGGGTCTGGCGGCTGACCGCCCGCCCGCCGTAGGCCATCCGGATCCGGCGCTCGTCGGGGGTCGTGAGGGCGCGCATGACCGGCGGCATGATCACCGGCACCAGCGCCATGTAGCTGTACGCGGCCACGGTGATGGGGCCCAGCAGGTGCGGCGCGAGGATGCCGCTGACGTAGATCGAGGTCGGGCCGTCGATGGCGCCGATGATCCCGATCGAGGCGGCCTCCGGGCGCGTGAACCCGAACACCAGCGCGAGCAGCAGCACGCCGAAGATCCCGAACTGGCCCGCCGCGCCGAGCAGGATCATGCGCGGGTTCTCGAGCAGCGGGCCGAAGTCCGTGAGCGCGCCGATGCCGATGAAGATCAACAGCGGGAACAGCTCGTTCTCGATGCCCGCGTCGTACAGGATCGTCAGCAGCCCGCCCTCGCCGATGACCGGCGACAGCGGCAGGTTGGCGAGGATGGCGCCGGACGCGATCGGCAGGAGGAGCAGCGGCTCGTACTCGCGCGCGATGGCGAGGTACAGCAGGGTGCCCGCGATCGCGAACATGACCAGGGACTGCCAGGAGAGCCCGGTCACCCCGGACAGGAGCTGGTCGACGGTCCCGGCGCTCATCCAGGCACGGGCCCGAGCCGGACCATGGGCTCGCCCGGGCCGACGGGCTGGCCGGCCTCCACCGCGACCTCGACGACCGTGGCCGGCCGCGGGGCGCGGATCGTGTTGCGCATCTTCATGGCTTCGAGGACGAGGATCGGGTCGCCGCGCCGGAGGACCGCGCCGGGCCTCACGAGCACCTCGAGCACGACGCCGGGCATGGGCGCCGACAGCGCGTCGGTGCGGCCGGAGGCCGGGCGGGCGGGCGTGGGCACGGCCGAGGGCGATTGCGGGGCCGAGGGCGATTGCGGGGCCGAGGGCGATTGCGGGGCCGAGGGCGACGCCGGCGAGGGCCGCGGGTCGGCGGCACGCGGCAGGCCGCCGGCGGGGCGGCCGTCGTCGACCGCCGGCATCTCGGGCGAGATCGCCGCCCCGGGCAGGTCCTCCTCCGCCTGCAGCCGAGCCTCGAACACCCGGTCGCCCACCGACACCTCGAACCGGTCCGCCGCCGTCTCGGTGACGTCGATGGTGAACGGCCGGCCGTCGACCGTGACCGTGTACCGGCGCATCGGCTACCTCCGTCGTCGCCAGGACTGGCCCTGGCGGGTGCGTCCGGCGGCGACCCACCGGCTGGCGAACAGGAGGCTCCCCGGCCAGTAGGAGCGCATCGACGGCGCGGCCTGGAGGCGCAGCGCCTCGGTGTGGCGGAGGACCGCCACGGAGATGGCGGCCACGAGGGCCGGGTCGAGATCCCGCGGCGCGCCGACGAGGCGCATTACGCCACCGGGCGCCTCCCCGGCCGACGGCTCCGGTGGCCCGGCGTCGTCCCCTGGCCCACCGCGGACCCGGCGCGACTCGAGCCGCAGGGCGAGCGTGAGCAGCCCCCACAGCAGGACCAGGACGCCGAACACGATCCCCATGCCGACGACGGTGATCTCGAGCCCGAAGCCGAGGTCGTCCATCGCTAGGCCGGGAACAGCCCGTGCTTGCGCGGCGGGTTCTGCTGGACCTTCGTCCGCAGCAGCTCCAGCGCGCGGATCAGGCGCTGGCGCGTCTCTCGCGGCTCGATGACCTCGTCGATCTGGCCCACGTCGGCCGCCCGGTAGGGGTTGAAGAACGCGTCCCGGTACTCGGCCACGTAGCGCGCCTCGGCGGCGGCGGGGTCCGCCGCCGCACGGACCTCGCGCCGGTACAGGACCCGCACGGCGGCCTCCGCGCCCATGACCGCGATCTGCGCCCCGGGCCAGGCGAACGCGACGTCCGTCCGCATCTGGCGCGAGCTCATCGCCACGTACGCGCCGCCCATCGCCCGGCGGGTCACGATCGAGATCTTCGGGACCGTCGCCTCGCAGTAGGCGTAGATGATCTTGGCGCCGTGGCGGATGACGCCCCGGTACTCCTGGTCCGTGCCCGGCAGGAACCCCGGGCAGTCCACGAACGTGACGACGGGGATGTTGTACACGTCGCAGATCCGGATGAAGCGCGAGATCTTGTCGCTCGCGTCGATGTCCAGGACCCCGGCCATGACCGCCGGCTGGTTGGCCACGATCCCGACCGAGAAGCCATCGAGCCGCGCGAACCCCACCACGACGTTCGCCGCGTAGCCCGGGTGGATCTCGAGGAAGCTGTCGCGGTCGAACACGAGCTCGATGATCCGGCGGACGTCGTAGGCCTCCGCCTCGTCCTCGGGGATCAGCGTGTTGAGCGCGTCCTCCACGCGGTCCGGCGGGTCGTACGGGATCACCTGGGGCGGGTCCTCGTTGTTGTTCTGGGGCAGGTAGCCGAGCAGCTGCTTGGCCAGCTCCAGCGCGTGGCGCTC
>CAYJOH010000387.1:0-2846 GCA_964371685.1 uncultured Anaerolineaceae bacterium | reverse complement strand
GCGTGCAGAACGATCACGCGCATGTGACGCACAACCCCCGCCTCCGGTTGCGTCGACGGGGAGGGAGTTTTCAAGGGATGGCCGCCCCGGTCGCCCGCCTACAATGCCCACAGCCCCTGAACCGGAGATTCCTTCGTGCCGTGCATCCACCACGCCGAGATGCCCCGTCGCGCATGGCGAGCCAGACCGACCTCATGACCGCCCAGGGTCCGGGGTCGTTCCCCATCGACGCCCGCCCGCTGGACGAGATCCACGCCGAGGCCGAGCGCGTCGGACGCGCCGCGGTGGCCGCGAGCCTGGAGCTGCGGCTGATGGGCGGGATCGCGGTCTACCTGACCTCGCCCACGGCACGCCGTCCGCCGTACGCGCGGCCCTACGGGGACTTCGACCTCGCGGTGTCGCGGCGGGACGCCCGGCGGGCCGCGGCCTTCCTCGAGGCGGCCGGCTACGTGCCCGAGAAGATGTTCAACGCCCTCCACGGGGCACAGCGGCTGAACTTCCAGCACCCCGACGGACGCTGGCCGATCGACGTCGTGGTAGACGAGGTGCGGATGTCGCACCTGATCGACCTTCGCGGCCGGCTGGGCGGGCCTGGCCCGACCCTGATGCTGGCCGACCTCCTGCTCACGAAGCTCCAGATCTGGGAGATCAACTCCAAGGACCTCGGTGACATCGTGTGCCTGCTCGCGGACCACGAGATCGTGGACCGGGAGGCGCCCGAGGTCATCGACCGGCGCCGGATCGTGCGGCTCGCCGCCGGCGACTGGGGGCTGTGCCGGACGATCAGCCGCAACCTTCGGCAGGCCGCCGAAGAGGCCCGGCGCCGCGGGGCGGACGGCGTCTCGAACGATCCGGTCACGCAGGCGGTCGCGCTGCTGGCGGCGATCGACACCGCGCCCAAGTCCATCGGGTGGAAGGCGCGGGCCCGCGTCGGCGAGCGGGTCAGGTGGTACGAGACCCCGGAGGACGTGCGGCACTGACGGCCGCGCGACCTATGCCCGGAGCACCCCGCGCCCGTCGAGCGCCTCGCGCCAGTACGCCACCGACGCGACGAGGTCGTCGAGGACGTCGCCGTCCGGCTGCTCGAACGGCGGGATGATCTCGAGGACCAGTGTGCAGGCCGCGACGCCGCCCTCGCCGAGCGCGTCGACGAGCCGGTCCGCGTCGATCCGCCCGACGGCGTTGCGCGCCGGGGTGAACGGCCAGTGGTGGTCCCCGACCTCGTCCGTCTGCTGGAGCTGGACGACGGTCGCGGTCCGGCCGAGCGCGCGCAACCAGGCGTAGGGGTCGCGATCCGCGCCGGTCGACCCGGGGACGCACATGTGCCCCACGTCCAGGCACAGCCGGATCGGGACGTGCGCGTCATCGCCGTCGCTGACCAGGTCTTCGATCATCGCCATGGTCGAGGGCTCGCGCGCCGCGGCGAGGTTCTCCACGAGCAGGTGATCGAGCCCCGCGGTGCGCGCCCGGGCGGCGAGCCGGCCCAGCGCCAGCTGCAGGCCGGCCCAGCGTTCGCGGCGAGACGCCGGGCGCTCCCAGTCGGCGACGGACAGGGCGCCGACGTGCCCGCCGGTCGCGATCCCGCCCGCCCGCGACGTCCAGTCGATCGCCCACCCGTACCAGGCCTCGGCAGCCTCGCGCGCCGGCGCGTCAGGGTGGAGCAGCAGGTTCGACGAGTACGCCGCGAGGCCGGTGAACGTCGAGTGCAGCTCCAGCCCGAGGCCATCGAGCTCCCGCCGGAAGGCGCCCGGGTCGTCGGCGACCGGGTCGACGAGGTCGAACGAGTGCTGGACCAGCCGCAGCCCGAGCCGGTCGCGAACGATGGGTCCCCAGTCGGCAGCGCGCGGCCAGCGCTTGACGGCAAAGCAGTCGTCTATGCCCAGTCGCAGATCCATCCTCACGCCTCCTCGATCCGCACCGCCGGCGAGGCGACCAGCCGGCGGTACGCCGCGTATCCCTCGTCGTAGCGGCGCCCGGCAACCGGGTCGGGCGCGAGCGTGGCGTCCGGATGGACGCACCGCGCGATGGCATCCCGGGCATCCGCGTAGACGCCAGCCCCGAGCCCGGCCAGCATCGCGACGCCGGTGACCGCCGCGTCGCCCGGGATCGTGCGGACCGGCAGGCCGGTGACGTCGGCCTTGACCCGGTTCCAGGTCCCCAGGCGGGCGTCGCCGCCCGACACGCGGAGCTCGGTCACGGGCGCCCCGCCGGAGCGCACCAGCTCCAGCTGCGCGCGAATGGCGTACGCGACGCCCTCGAGCGCCGCCCGCGCGATCGATGCCCGATCGTGGGCCAGCGACAGGCCCGCGAGGGCCCCGCGGAGGGTGGGGTCGGTCCGCTCGCCGTCGGCGAGGACGGGCAGGAACAGCAGGCCGCCGGCGCCCGGCGCGACCGTGGCGGCCTCGCGATCCAGGCGCTCGAAGTCCGCCTCGCCGGCGCGTCCCCGGCGCCCGCCGTACAACCGGTCGGCGACCCACGCCACGACGGACCCGGTCGTGTTGATGCCGGTCTCGGTCGTGAAGCCGGTGCCCGTGACGTGCGGGTAATGGGTGACCTCGAGGACGTCGAGCGGGGCAGTGACGGCCGCGTTGAGGCACGTGGACGAGCCCGCCATCTCCGACACAGGGCCCGCGCCGACGACGCCGGCCCCGAACGCGCAGGCCTGGCTGTCGGCGCCGCCGAGCACGACCGGTGTCGCCGCCGGCAGCCCCAGCCGGCTGGCGATGGCCGGGCGCAGCGTCCCGACGACCTCGTCCGACCGTCCGAGCCGCGGGAACAGCGACGGCGGGAGCCCGCAGGCCGCGAGCAGCTCGTCGTCCCAGCGACGTCCCCGGAGGTCGTGGACC
>CAYJOH010000386.1:0-2846 GCA_964371685.1 uncultured Anaerolineaceae bacterium | reverse complement strand
GGCGCGGGCCAGCGGGTCGCGCCGGAGCCGGGCGATCAGCTCGCCCCGCCCGACGATCAGCCCCGCCTGCGGCCCGCCGACGAGCTTGTCGCCGCTGAACAGCACGAGGTCGGCGCCGGCGGCCAGACGCTCTCGCGGCGTAGGTTCGTGGGCGAGCCCGAAGGCGGTCGTGTCGAGCAGCGCCCCCGAGCCGAGGTCGTCGATCACGAGCGCGCCGTGCTGGTGGGCGATCGCCGCGACCTCCGCGAGGTCCGCAGTCTCGGTGAAGCCGGACATCGCGAAGTTGGACGGGTGGACGCGGAGGACGACCCGGGCGCGACCGTCGGCCAGGGGCGCCTCGAAGTCCTCGGCCCGGGTGCGGTTCGTGGTCCCCACCTCGATCAGCCGGACGCCGGCACGGCTCACGACCTCCGGGATCCGCACCCCGCCGCCGATCTCCACCAGCTCGCCGCGCGACACGACGACCGAGCCGCGGCGCCCGGCCAGGCCCACCGCGAGCAGCAGGGCCGCCGCGTTGTTGTTGACGACCAGGGCGTCCTCGGCGCCGGTCAGCGCGACGAGGTGGTCCTCCGCCGCCCGGAACCGGGTGCCCCGCCGCCCCGAGCCCTCGTCCAGCTCGAGGTAGCCGTAGTCGCGCGCGGCGAGGGCGGCGGCGACGCGGGCGGCCCTCGGCCACGGCGCCCGCCCGAGGTTCGTGTGCAGGATCACGCCCGTCGCGTTGATCACGTGGGGCGGGATCGTGAGGGCCGGGTCACCGAGCGCCGCCAGGCGCGCCATCACGGCGTCGGCCAGCTCGCCCTACGGGGTCGGAGGCGCTCCGGCGGCCAGGCGCCGCCGCTCCTCGTCGATGACCGCCCGCGCGAGCTCCGTGAGCGCCGCGGGCTCCGAGACGTCCGGCTCCTCGGCACGCACGATCGCGAGGATTCGCTCGACGCTCGGGGGGCGCGACGCGGACACGGTCATCGCGCCGGTCCCGGCGGCCGCCGGGCCACGATGTCGAACAGGTGCCAGTGCTTCGGCCCGCGGAACGAGCCGGCGTCCTCCTCGTGCTCGTCGAGCTCGATGATCTCCAGGCCCGCCAGCAGCCGCTCCACCGCCGCCCGGTCCAGGAACGCCACGTCCGGCTCGCCGGCGTTCTCGTCCCGGTCGCCGAACAGGTTGACGACGATCAGCCCGCCCGGCGCGAGGGCGGCGGTGACCCGCGGCCAGAGCACTGCCAGCCGCTCCGGCCCGAGGTAGGGCAGGCTGAACCCCGAGTACACGAGGTCGGACACGGGCAGCTCCACCGTCTCCGCGGAGGCGACCGCGATCTCGAGGCGCGGCCGGTCCGTCGCCGGGAGGCGGGCCTCGAGGGCGTCGGCCGCGGCCGGCTGGGCGTCGATCGCCAGCACGCGCCAGCCCGCGGCGAGGAGGTCGGCGGTCTCGGTCCCGTCGCCAAACCCGATCTCGACGGCCTGGCCAGACTCGCGACCCGTGCCGGCCCACGCCGCCCTCGCCCGCTCAAACAAGGCACGTGGCGCGCGGCCCGCGGTGTAGCGGTAGTAGGCGGCCCAGTCGACCTCGTCGTCGACCGCTTCGTCGACCGGATCCTCCGCGGCGTCGTCGGCAGCGACTTCGGGCGCGAGGGTCTCGTCGGGTCGTACGTCCATGCGGCCATGCTAGGGCCCGAGGCGACGGTGCGTCCGCGCGCGCCTCGCCTCGGCCCCTGGCGACTACGATTCCGGCGGGGATCGAGGGCACGAGGAGTCGCAGATGCAGTCGGGCGCCGCACCGGACGTGGTCGTGGTCGGTGGCGGGATCACCGGCACCGCGACGGCGGCGTTCCTCGCCGGGGCGGGGGCGCGCGTCGTGCTCATCGAGCGCGAGGGCCTGGCATCGGGCGCGTCGGGCGCCAACTCGGGCGTCGTCCAGCACCCCTTCGATCCCGTCCTGGCCGGCCTGTACCGCGAGACCATCGGGTTGTACCGGGACCTGGCGGCGGGCTCCAACGCGTTCGCCATCGGCGAGCGACCGGCCGGACTGCTGTACATCTCGACCGCGGAGGACGCCGCGAGGCGCCAGACCGCCCTGATCGACGGCGCGTTCCCTGAGCTGGCCGCGGCGGTGGTCGGGGGCGAGGCGCTGCGGCGGCTGGAGCCGGCGGCGGGCGAGGACCTGTGGGCGTGCCGGGTCGATATTGGTTACCCGGTGATGCCAGGCGCGTCCACGTACGCGTACGCGACGCTCGCCGAGGCGCGCGGGGCGGTGATCCGGTCCGGACGGGCGGCGACGCTGGAGACCCATGGTGACGCGGTAGTCGGCGTACGGGTGGCCGGCCAGTTGATCCCGGCGGGCGCGGTCGTGGCGGCGGCCGGGCCGTGGACGCCGTCGGTGGTCGATCCCTCCGGCCGGTGGGCGCCGATCGCCGCGCGCTGGGGCGTGGTCGTGGAGGCGGAACTAGCGGCGCCGCCGCGACACGTGCTTGAGGAGGCGGGGATCGAGGCGGTCCTCGACGCCGGCGGGGCCTCGGTCGGTCTCGACACCGGCAGTGCCGGGGGCGGCCTCGAGTCCGGGGCGGTCGCCGACCTCGACGAGGTCGAGTTCAGCCTCGTCCCGTTGCCCGGCGCGTCGGCGGTTGGCTCGACCTTCCTGCCGTTGGAGCCCGAGCCGGCGGCGTGGATGGAACGGATCCTCGTGCGTGCCGCGCGCTTCGTCCCGGGCGTCGCCGACGCCCCGATCCGCGGCGTCCGCGCGTGCGCCCGGCCCCAGAGCACCGACGGCCGACCGCTGATCGGGATGGTGCCGGGCAAGCGCAACCTGTTCGTCTGCTCCGGTCACGGACCGTGGGGGATCTCCACCGGTCCGGC
>CAYJOH010000385.1:0-2892 GCA_964371685.1 uncultured Anaerolineaceae bacterium | reverse complement strand
CGAGCGATCGAAGGCGCCGTCCGATGTCCAGGTAAGGCAAGATGGCACTCCCCGGCGACACGTCCCCCGACGGCAGGCAGGACTATCGGGGTAGGACCTTGCGGACTGCCTTGCAGCGCGGCGGGCGCGCACCACGTTCCGGGTCCCGGTACCAACATGCCATTGCGCCGGCCCATGGGAACGCGGACGCTGCCCCCATGAAGAAGCGCGTTCTCGCCGGTCTGCTGTGGTTCTACGCGACCTGGTACGCGTGGAGCGTCATCGCCGCCTTCGTCGGAGCCCCGACGCTGGTCGGCCCGGTGCTCGGCGCCGCCCTCGCGATGCTGTTCGCGGGCGACCCGTCCGGGCGCATCTGGGGCGCTCGCCGGACCCGGCCGGTGGCCGCGGCGCACACGGCGGTCCCCGACCCCGCCTGACCCTGGGCACCGTCACCGCGAAGCCCGCCCGACCGGTGGTCGAGCGGGCTTGATGCTGCCCTGGGCGGCGCCGGCATCGCCGGTCGCCCGCCATGCCCGTGCACGCAGCGCGGGTGCCTGCGCCACGGGACCTCAGTTGGACAGGCGCACCGCGTAGGCCCCGAACGCGCTGTCGTCCGGGATCCTCCCGCACGTGCCCGCGGCCTGCATGGCCGCCGTGCACTCGCCCACGGTGAGCGGCTGGCGGATGAAGTTGGTCAGGAAGTAGCCGGTGATGGTCTTGCTGCTGCCGCCGGCCGCGCTGATCACGTGGAACATCGCCCAGCCCTTGAAGCAGCCGTCCTGGTGGCTCTGCTGCGGCGGTGCGCAGTCGGGCGTGCCCGGGCCGACGATCGGGATCGGGACGTCCATGCCCGCCAGGTAGCTGTTCACGTCGCCGTAGAGCGCCGTGTGGTTGCCCTGGTTGTGCTGGCCGATGTACTGCTCGAAGCCGATCGTGGCGGTGATGACGTTGTCGCCGGTGATGATCCTGCGGACCTCGTTGGTGTTGACGTTGTCGTTGCCGTTGTAGTCGGTCCAGGCGAGGTCCTCGCCGCTGATCGGGAAGTCGCCGTTCGCCTCGCCGAAGGCGAACGGGTTGGAGGCGGTGTACTTCGGCGTCCCGTTGGGGTTGAAGGCACCGATGTTCATGGTCCACGGTGCCGCCCCGACGCCGGTGTCGATGGCGCCCGTCTGGGCCGTCGCGGTCACCGACACGTCCCAGCGCTCGAAGCCCATGACGCGGGCGAAGCTGTTCTGGTGCGGCTTCGTGATGTCGACCTTGACCTCGGCGCCGGCCGAGAGCAGCGAGACGGTCGCCGTCACGGTGAGGCCGCCGCCGGCCGTGTAGCCGTTCTGGGTCGCCGAGGCGACGGCGGCGTCGTGCGCGGCGGTCGACGCCGAGGCGACGGTGCCGCCCGAGGTGTAGGTGTTGAGGTACGCGTTGGCGCCGGCGAGGGCGGCGAGGTCCGCGCCGTTCTGCTGGTCGCGCCGCTGGGCGAACGTGTCGCCGCCGTCGAGCACGAGCCCGACCATCGCGATCATCGCGACGACGCCGAGCGCGAACAGGACCAGGATCTGCCCGCGTTCGCGGCGGGCGGGGGCGTTCGGCTGGGTGGGCATGGCTGGCCTCGTGCTCATGGGAGTCGGATGCTGCTGGACGCGGACAGGGTGATCGGACCGCCGAGCCCGAGCATCGCGATCGGCTGGTAGGTGGCGGTGACCGTCACCCGGACGTAGTCGTCGCTCGCGCACGGGTTGTTGGGGCTCGCGGAGCCATCCACCCGCACGCATTCGAACGTGGGCGTGCCCAGGTCCGGGATGAGCTTGCGCTGGACGGCGATCCGGTCGAGGGTCTCGTTGCTGGCCCCGAGCACCACGCCCGGATGGACGGCGGTCGCGCGCGCGATCTCACGCGCCGCCTCGGACACGCCGTTGTACATGTACACGCCGCGCCCGACGTCGAATAGGGCGACGACCATCACGACGAACACGATGATCGCCAGCGAGAACTCGACCAGGGCCTGGCCGCGCTCGCGGGCGCCGGGAAGGGAGTGTCGCGGCCGGCTCACTTCGTCGTCACCGTCGCGACGTACGAGTGCGTGCCGGACGGCGTCGTCACCGTGAGCGTCACGTTGAAGCTGTGGCCCTGGTTGGCGCTGCCGTAATCGTGCGAGGTCGTGCCGACGGCGCCGGCGGCCGTCGTGCCGTCACCGAAATCCCAGCGCCAGAAGCTGATCGCGCAGCCGCCCGACGTGGGCGATGAGGTGCTGGTGAAGTTGACCGGCTTGTTCTTGTTCTGCTGGGTGGTCGTGAAGCCCACGAACGGGGGCGGACACGTGGGCGACGGAGTCGGCGTGGGGGACGCTGATGGCGATTCGGTCGGGGAGGCCGAGGGGTCGGGGGTCGGTGTCGGCGTGGGGCTGGGCGACGGCGTGGGCGTCGGCGGTACGCCGGCCGCACCGGGGGTCACGATGATGTCCGCGGTCGCCGAGCGGTCGAAGGTCACGTTGGGGCCGCCGGTGAAGATCCACATCAGCGGCGTGAGCAGCTGGAAGTGGCCGGTGACGGTGACGGTGACCGTGTTGCCGTAGGTCCGGGAGCACGACGCGTCGCAGGACATCGCCACGTCCGTCGCGGCGACCGTCACGAAGCCGCCCTGGCCCTCCCGCGTCGCCGCGCAGGTGACCGCGTTGGTGCTGGTGTTGCAGGCCGCCCCGGCCGAGAACGAGCCGGGCGTGACGGCCGCCACCATGGCGCCCTCGCGGGCGGCGTTGGTGACCGTGATCTGTGCGTAGAACAGGCGGCCGAGGTCGATGGCGCCCAGGAGCAGCACGAGCAGGATCGGCGTGACCAGCGCCAGCTCGACCAGGGCCTGGCCGCGCGAGCGGGGCTCGCCGGCGACCCGCGCGGGCGCGCCCCGGGTCCTCCCGGGTGG
>CAYJOH010000384.1:0-2907 GCA_964371685.1 uncultured Anaerolineaceae bacterium | reverse complement strand
GCGCCGGCCTGGAGCACCTGGCCCATGATCACCTCGTCGATCCGGGCCTCCGCCGGCAGGCCGGACCGCTCCACGGCGGCGCGGATCGCGGTGGCGCCGAGCTCGACGGCAGGGACGCCGGCGAGGGCGCCCCCGAACTTGCCGATCGGCGTGCGGGCCGCGCTGACGAGGTAGACGTGACCGTTGGGACCGCTCGACTGCTCCATGGCGGCCAATCTACACCGGGAGACGCTCAGCCCCTCGGGTAGGCGTGGAACCCCCGGCCGGTCTTCTGGCCCAGGTGCCCGGCGGCGACCAGCGCCTCGAGCACCTTCGGCGGCGCGAAGTGCGGCTGGCCGAATCCCTCGTGGAGCACTCGCATGATGCCCAGGCACACGTCGAGGCCGATGAAGTCCGCCAGCTCGAGCGGCCCCATCGGGTGATTGAGCCCGACCTTCGCGCCCGTGTCGATGTCCTCGGCCGTGCCCAGCCCCTCCTGGTACGCGCGCATCGCCTCGGCCAGGAACGGCATCAGGATCCGGTTGACGATGAAGCCTGGCCGGTCCGCGGACACGATGACCTGCTTGCCGAGCTCGGCGGCCAGGGACCGGACGGCGGCCTCGGTCGCGTCCGTCGTCGCCGTCCCGCGGATCAGCTCGATCAGCGGCATCACCGGCACGGGGCTGAAGAAGTGCATTCCCACGAACCGCTCGCGACGCCCCGCTGACACGGCGGCCGCCAGGCGGTCGATCGAGATCGACGATGTGTTGGTGGCGAACACCGCGCCCGCTGGCGCGATCGCGTCCAGCGCCGCCCACAGCCCGGTCTTGACGTCGACGTCCTCGAACACCGCCTCGACGACGAGGTCGGCATCGGCGGCTGCGGCGAGGTCGGCGGTCGCGGTGAGCCGGGCCAGGGTCGCCTCGCGAGCCTCGGGCGCCAGCTTCCCCTTGGCGACGGCGCGCTCGAGGTTGCCGGCGATCCGCGCCACGCCCGCCTCGGCGCGCGCGAGCTCGGGCTCGTAGACGGTGACGGCCTTGCCGATGGCGGCGTGGACCTGGGCGATGCCGTGCCCCATCAGGCCCGCGCCGGCGACGAACACGCGCTCGACGGTCATGGCGGCTCCTCGTTGCAGTGGCGACCAGCCTACCCGGCGGACCCCTCCCCCGCCGGGACCCGCGCCCGCCTGGCGAGCAGCAGCCCGACGCCGCCGGCGGCCACCACGGCGGACAGGAGGAAGGTCGAGGGGTAGCCCGCCTCGCGGGCGATCGGCGCCAGCACGACCGGCGCGAGCCCGAATGACAGGTCCAGGAACACGCTGGCGGTGCCCACGACCGAGCCGCGATCGGCGACCGGCGCCCGCAGGATCGCGAGGGCCATGATCGCCGGCACCGACAGCCCGATGCCGACGGCGAACACGGCGGTCCCCGCGAGCAGGCCCCCGAACCCGGGCAGCGTGCCCAGCAGGGCGAGCCCGACCGCGATGATCGCCAGCGCGATGGCGCTCAGCCGCGGTGGGCCGATCCGGTCGGGCAGCCGGGCGCCGCCGAGCCGGATCGCGAGCACGATCGCCCCGTACAGCGTGAGCGCCGGGCCGGCACCGCTCGCGCCCAGCGCCTGGGCGTGGAGCGGGACGAACGCGAGGAAGCCGGCCATGCCCCACGTCGCCGACAGCACCAGCACGCCCGGCAGCACCCCCGCGGGATGGAACACGCGGCCCCGCGGCCCGGCGCCCGGCGCCGCCTCGGGCCGGGTCTCCGGCACGACCAGCGCGAGCCCGGCAGCGGCGAGGGCGAGCAGCGTCGCACCGACCCACACCGCCGCGAACGAGCCCGCGGCGAGGAGCGTCTCGCCGATCATCGGCCCGATCGCCACGCCCGTCCACAGCGCGACCGAGCCGAGGCTCAGGGCCTCGCCGGTCCGCCGCGGTGGCGCGAGGTCCGCGAACCCGGACAGCATCGCGACCAGGAACGCCCCCTCGGCGACGCCGAGCAGGGCCCGGACCGCGACGAACGGCCCGATGCTCGCGACGCCGAGGTGGAGCGCCGTCGCGGCCGCGGTGACCAGCGCCCCGCCCACCAGCAGCGGACGCCGCCCGTACCGGTCGGCAGACCAGCCCACCACCGGGCGCACGGCGAGGGCCGCGAGGCTGAACACGCCGATCGACAGGCCGAAGCCCAGCGAGTCCACGCCGATGGGGCCGGTGGCAAACAGCGGTGCGATCGGCAGCATCATGCCGCCGGCCACGAAGAACACGAGCGACGAGACGGTCAGCGCGAGGAACGGGCCGGTGAGGAGGCGGTCGGGCGGCTCGGGGGCAGGACGCGACATCGGGCTCCGGCGGGCGCTCGTCCCGCGTGCCGACCCGCCCGTCAGTCGCCGGCCTGGGCGTCCTCGTCGAGCAGGGCCAGCAGCCGGTCCGACGCGGTGTACGGATCGAGCTCGTGGCGAGCGACCGCATCGTACACGTCGCGCGTGGCGCCCGACCGGGCGGCGTCCGCCAAGCGCTCCCGGATCCGCTGGGCGAGGATGGCGCCGACCTGGGCCTCGGCCCGGAACCGGCGTGCGGCGGGGGGTTCGCCGTCGTGGGTCCGGGCGCGGTGGCGGTCCAGTGCCGCCAGCAGCTCCGGCACGCCCTCGCCGCTGACGGCGGTCGTGACCAGGACCTCGGGGCGCTTGGGCGCGGGCCGCGACGCGTCCGCGTCGCCGCGGGCGACGGTCGGCACCAGCATCGCGCGCAGCTGGGCCGCCGTCCGCTGGGCGCCCGGCCGGTCGCCCTTGTTCACGACCACGATGTCGGCGACCTCCAGCAGCCCCGCCTTGATCGCCTGCACCTCGTCGCCCATCTCGGGCGCCTCGAGCACCACGGTCGTGTCGGCCGCCGCCGCGACCTCGACCTCGCTCTGCCCCGTCCCGACGGTCTCGAGC
>CAYJOH010000383.1:0-2918 GCA_964371685.1 uncultured Anaerolineaceae bacterium | reverse complement strand
GGCGGGAGCTCAGCCCAGCGAGACGCGGACCCAGCTGACCGAGAACCTGGCGCCCCCCGCGGGTGCGCGCCCCACGCTCCAGCGCCCGCCCGTGGCACGCACGATCGCGTCGCCGATCGCGAGGCCCAGGCCGGCGCCGCCGGCCTCCTGTCCGGCGCCCGCGGCGCGGTGGAACCGGTCGAAGATCCGCTGCCGGTCCTCGTCCGCGATCCCGGGACCAGAGTCGTCCACCGTCACGCTCGCCCGGCCAGCATCGGCCGCGGCTGTGACGTCCACCGTGCCGCCCTCGGGGGCGTACTTGCAGGCGTTGTCCACGAGCACGGCGATCAGCCGGTCCACGAGCTCCGCCGAGGCCGGGATCACGACCGGCGACTCGGGCACGCTCACGCCGAGCCGCAGCCGACGGGTCTCGGCGATCGCCGCGAACCGGTCGACCGCCTGGCGGGCCAGCACGCCGAGATCGACCGGCTCGGCGGCGGGCGGGGCCGCGGCGGCATCGAACCGGGCCAGCCACAGCATGTCCTCGAGCAGCCGGCGCATCCGCTTCGACTCGCGGTCGACGCGCCCGAAGGTCGTGTGATACCACTCCGCGTCGCGCTCCTGCGCCAGCGCGAGCGACGTGTTCGCCTCGATCACGGACAGCGGCGTCCGCAGCTCGTGCGAGGCGTCCGCGGTGAACTCCAGCTGGCGGCGCCGGGCGGCCTCGATCGGCGCGGCGACCCGGCGCCCGATCATCACGGCACCCAGGAACACGCCGGCGAGCAGGAACGGCGCGATCAGCAGGATCCCCAGGACGATGGTCCGCTGGGTTTCGGTCACCTGCTCCATGGACTGGGCGAGGACGACCCGGTCCGCGCCGACGTCCCGGCCAACGACCCGCAGCTGCGTGCCGTCGATGCTCGCGGTGACCGGCGCCGTCACGTCGACCAGGTCGGGTGGCAGCTCCGGGGTCTCGTCAGCGGTGACGACCGTGCCGTCGGACAGGACCAGCCATGCCAGCAGGGGCGCCTCGAACGGCCGGTCGGGATCGCGTTCGGGCTCGAACGGACTCTCATGCGGCACCTCGTCGAGCGGCGGCAGGCGCCGGAACGAGTCGCTCAGGCGCTGATCGATCTGGTCGGTCAGGTCCGCCGTCGCGATCGCGATCACGCCGCCGGCCACGATGAGGTAGACGAGGGCGACCACGCCGGTCGCAGCGAGCGCGACCCGGATCGACTGGCGGCGGACCGCCGGCACGTGCGCCACGCTCATCCCGGCTCCAGCCGGTAGCCGGCGCCGCGCACGGTCACGATCCGTACGCCCGCGCCCGGGAGCTTCGCCCGCAGGCGGCTCATCTGGACGTCGATCGCGTTGGACCCCAGCGGGTCCGTCTCGTCCGCCCAGGCGTGCTCGGCGATCGCCTTGCGGTCCACGACCGACGGCGACCGACGGAGGAGGAGCTCGAGGATCCGGTACTCGGTGCCGGTCAGGGCCAAGTCCCGGCCGGCGACCGTCGTGACGTGGGTGACCGGATCGAGCGTGACCTGCCCCACCCGCAGCACGGGCTGGTCCACGCCGCGCGGGCGCCGCTGGAGCGCGCGCACGCGTGCCAGCAGCTCCCCGAAGTCGAAGGGCTTGACGAGGTAGTCGTCCGCACCGGTGTCGAGGCCACGGATCCGGTCCGCGGGGGTGTCGCGCGCCGTGAGCATGAGCAGGGCCGTCGGCCGCTCGTGGCGCCGGGCCCAGGCCACGACGTCGATGCCCTCGGCGCCGGGCATCCGCCAGTCGATGACGGCGACGTCGTACTCGTACCAGCGCAGCTGGTCGATGGCGTCGTCGCCGCGCTCCACAGCGTCGACGTGGTACCCGGCGTCGATCAGGCCGAGCACGAGCACCTCGCGCAGCCCGTCGTCGTCCTCCGCCACCAGCACCCGCATCTCGCCCTCAGCCTCTGCCGCCGGCGATCGCCCGGGACGCGTCCGGCCCCGTCATCGTCGCACGGGCGAGGAAGCGCCATGCGAGCGCACCCGCGACGGCCGCGACGCACAGCAGGTCGATGCCCAGCATCCACGGCGCGAGGGCGTCGGTGCCGGCGGTGAGCCCGTGCAGGACGGCCAGCGGCCACATCGCGTAGCTCGCCCAGTGGATCGCCCGCCAGGCCCGCACGCCGACGTGCTGCCGGAGGAGGCTGGTCGCGACGAGGGCGACGAACAGGTACAGCGCGATGACGCCCAGCGCGATCGGGACCGGGCGGTAGGCGGACGCGAGCGGGACGAGGGCGGCGGCGAGGCCCAGGTGGGTGAACGGGTCGAGGACGGCGGACAGGACGTGGACGCCCAGGAACGAGATCGAGAGCAGCGACACCCGCCGGTGCATCTCGTAGCTGAGGAAGCGGGGCCAGGCCGGGTGCTCGAAGCGGGTGACGATCACGAGCCCGAACACGACGCTCGCGGTCAGGAACAGGAGGCTGACGGCGCCGGCGCCGCGGGCGGCCAGCCACAGGGCCTGGTCGGTCATCGTGGACTGCTCCGATGTGGGTGGGCGCGGGATCGGGGAGGGGTCGATCCCGCGCCCTGGGGAAGGTCGCGATCGGAGTGTCGCCGGGCCGACCTTTCGGTCCGGTTACGTGGCCGGGGCCGCCGTCAAGGCGGTCCGGGCGGCAGCCTCGCCCGGGGTCTCGGGGCGCTCGCCGGGCATCGCGGGACGCTCGCCGGAGGCCGGCCAGCCGGCGAGGCGGAGCACGCGTCCGTCACGGTCGACGATGCGGGCCGGGAGGCGCGAGGCCTCGAGCCAGGCGGGCGCCGCATCGCCCATCACGATGGCGGCCGTGGAAGCGGCGTTGGCGGCCTCGCAGGTCGCGGCGGCCACGGTCGCGGTCCGCCACGGCGTCCGTGCCGGCAGCCCGGTCCGGGGATCCAGGATGTGATGCGCCGTCGCGC
>CAYJOH010000382.1:0-2968 GCA_964371685.1 uncultured Anaerolineaceae bacterium | reverse complement strand
TCACCGGGCACGAGATCGGCGGCGTGACGGTGTTCGGGCTGCCGGCCGAGCTGCCCATCTGGGTCGACGCGGCCGTGATGACCCGACACCGGATCGTGGTCGGCGGCGGGAGCCGGAGCTGGAAGGTCATCGCGCCCCCGTCGATCCTGCTCACGCTGCCCAATGTCGAGGTGATCGACGGGCTGGCGAACCCGGCACCGCCCAGGGAGCCCACCGAGGCCTGACGGAGGCCCGGCCGAGGCAGGCCAGCCCGGGCCATCGCCCCGGACCATCGTCAAGGCGACCCCGGGACCGCCGGACCATGGCCCGATCGGGCGGCGCAGGCGAGCCTTGGGGCATCCCTCGCGGTCCACCCTGTCCCGGCCTGTCGCCGTCGACTCCAGGAGCCGCCCCAAGCGACCCAGCCGGAATGCCCCTGACCACCAGACTCGCCCGCCTCGTCGTCGCCGCCTGCCTCGCCGCCGCGACATGGCTGTCGGCCGCACCCGCCCCGGCCAGCGCCCTCGAGCCGCCCCGACCGTTGCCCGGCTACCACCCGGCGTTCGTGACCGAGACCGACGTCCGGCCGTGGAAGGACTGCCTGTGGGCATCCGGCGCGATGCTCCTCGACAAGTGGACGAACGGCACGACCACCCGCACCCACCAGCAGCTCCGGCGGCTGTCCGGCGACCTCCGCGGCGGCTCCGACCTCGCGGACCTGCGCCGCGCGTACGCCCGCCTGGGCATCGACCTGACGTTCTCGCCCGACGGCGGCGAGCGGATCACCTGGAGCGGGCTGCTCAAGCGCCTGTCGCAGGGCGCCGGGGCCGTGCTGCTGGGCGACTACTCCGACCTGCCGCGCTACTACGGCCGATGGGAGTCGTCGTTCTGGAAGCTGACCAAGGACGAGGAGGCCTCGAAGGACAACCACGCGGTGTATATCGAGCGCTACGACCGGCGTCGTGACCGCGTGTGGCTCATGGACCCGCTGGCACGCGGCGACTGGGCAGGGGAATGGGTGAGCGTGTGGGCGCTGCGGCGCTACGCGTGGGGCTCCGGCGGGGCGCTCCATGTCGCCGTCACGCCGACGGCCAAGGCCGCGCCGTTCGCGGGCGTCACCACCACGGCCGATCCCAGGGTGTCGATGACGGCGACGACGCTGGACGCGGCGTGGGGCCTCAAGGCGCCCCGCCGGTGGACGTTCCCCGGCGCCGACGCGCGGGTGACGTTCAAGGCGGCCGATGACCCGATCCGGCTCGCGGCCGGGTCGCTGCCGGTGACCGTGGCCACCAAGGTCGATCCCGCCGCGGCGCCGCCGCCCGCCGATCCCACCGCGGCGGTCGCGGGCCGGACGCTGCGAGCCACGGCCGCCGTGCCCACCGAGCCGGGCGCCTACCGCACGACGATCTCGCTCACGGACCGCCGCTTCGGGCAGGCCGTAGTCGGGGCGGCGGACGTCGCCCTGTTCATCCCCGGCCCGCGACGCGCGTCGGTCCGCCTCCACGTGCGCGACGCGGCCATCGAGGCCGGCGACACCGTGTCCGTCGAGGTGTCGGTCGGCAACACGGGCACGGTGTCCTGGGCGGGGTACGGCGGGCCCGAGGGCGCGCCGGTCGCGGCCGTCCCGATCCGCAACGCTCGGGCCATCGCCTACTGGGTCCCGCTCGCGGTGCCGGACGGCGCCGATGGCGAGGCCGCGCGCGTGCCGGCCGCCGTGGAGCTCCGCACGGTGCCCCTCGCCCCGGGCGAGCTCGCGACCGTCCGGGCCGTCCTGACGGCACCCGAGGCGCTGGGCGCGTGGGCCCTGGTCGTGGACATCGTGGACGACGTGGACGGCTCGTACGCGGCCCTCGGCAGCGCGCCCGCCGTGCATGTGTTCGAGGTCGTGACCCCTCGCGGCATCGCGCCGGTCGAGTAGCCGGCCCCGGCCGGAGGCCCGGCCACGGCCCGGCCCGGCCCGGCATTCATGACACGTCCCGGCGTGGGCGTGCGGCACCATCCGCGCATGGACCCGATCCCGCCCGAGGCCTTCCTCGCCCCGTACCCGGACCCGATCCGCAGCCTGGCCGAGGAGCTTCGCGCCCTGGTCCGCGACGCCGTGCCGGACGCGACCGAGCGGGTCCGTCCCGGCTGGCGGCTCATCGGCTTCGACGCGCCCACGGGCCGCCGTCAGGCCTACTTCGCCTACGTCGCGCCGGAGCCGGCGCACGTGCACCTCGGCTTCGAGCACGGCGTGCTCATGCGCGACCCCGGGGGCCACCTCCAGGGCGCCGGCATCACCCGCCAGGTCCGATGGCTCACCTGGCGGCCCGGCGACGCGATCGACGCCGCGGTGGTCCGGCCGCTCGTCCGGGAGGGGCTGCGCGTGGCGCGGATGTCACGCTCGGAGCGCTATGCGGCGGCGATGGAGCGCGCGGACGCGGGGTAACGGCGAACCGCCGGGTCGCGCCGGCGGCGCCGCCCGGTCCGGGTGTCGACGGGACGATCAGGCCTTCGCGGCCTTCACCCCCTTCGCGGGCTTCGCGGCCTTCGTGGCCTTCGAGGGCTTCACGGCCGCGACGAACCGGGCGCTGCCGGCGCTCGGGCGGATCTCGCTCTCGTGCCCGTCGTCCCACCGGACGCGGTAGTTCGCGCCGAGCGGCGACTCGAACACCTCGAGGATCTCGCCCTCTCGGACGTGCTGGCCCACCCTCTCGGACTCGATGACGATCCGATCTCCGGCCTTCCCGATCATGCCCGTACCTCCGTGCGTGGCGTTTCCCGAGCATCACGCGGCCGAGCCGCGCGGCATAGGTCCGTTGGACGTGACTGGACGGGCAAGGGGTCGACATCGGGCCGGTTCCTGGCCGTCGCCTTCCGCCCCCGGCCGTCAGCCCTCGCCGTCCTCCGCGAACCGCCGGGCCTCGAACCCGCCCCCTTCGGCCGCCCGCCCCTCGTACCGGGGGGGGTTGTAGACGGCCGGCCCCTGGCCGCCCCGCCCGTCCGCCCC
>CAYJOH010000381.1:0-2976 GCA_964371685.1 uncultured Anaerolineaceae bacterium | reverse complement strand
CTGGCGGAACACCTCGCCCGCGGGGTCCAGGAGCACGACGAGCGTGTCCGGGCGGCGGAGCTCGGCCAGCGCGGCGGCCACGGGCTCCGGGCGCAGCACCATGCCCGCTCCCCCGCCGTAGGTGTAGTCGTCGACCGTGCGGTGGCGCCCGATCCCCCACCGGCGGAGGTCGTGGATCCGCACCTCGGCCAGGCCGCGCTCCAGGATGCGCGCAGGGATGCTCTCCCGGAGCGGTCCGTCGACCATCGGCGGGAACAGGGTCAGGACGTCGATCTCGAGCGGCATCAGCCGGTGGGTGGCTGCTCGCGCGGCGCCTGCGGGCCGCCGACCGGGCGCCGCCGGGGCTGCTTCCTCGGCCGCCGGTCGCGGGGCCGGACGTAGTCCTCGTCCTCCACCGGCCGGGCATCGAGCGCGAGTGCCTCGAGGTCCACGATCAGCTCGCCGCGGTCCGGCGCGAGCTCGGTCACGATGCCCCGGACACCGGGCACGTCCAGCTCGCCCCGTGGACCGCGCACGACGAACACCTCGGCCCCCCCGGCCCGGTAGATGTCCACGACCGTGCCCAGGTCCTCGCCGGCGGCCGAACGCACGGCCAGGCCCTCGAGCTCGTGGAACAGCCAGCGGCCGGGCTCGCGCGGCTCGTCCGGCTTGTCGATCTCCAGGTAGGTGTCGCGGAGGTGCTCGGCGGCCTCGCGGTCCGGGATCTCCCGGAACCGCAGCCACCAGCCCGGCCCATCCGCGACCGGCGCGGCCTCGACGATCGTGAGCGCCTCCGCCGTGCCCTCCGGGTACAGCGACGCGCCCTCGAGGAACCGGTCCTCGGGGCGGTCCGTGAGCAGCTCCACGCGGACGTGGCCGCGCAGCCCGCGGAAGCCGCGGACGAGCGCGACGGTCAGGCGTTTCGTCGAGCCGGCACCCTCCACGGTGATCGGGCTATCGCTCACCGAGGGCCAAGGTGGGGCTCCGCCACGTCATTGGCCCGAGGTCAGACGATCTCGAGGCTGACGGGCTCGCCCGTGCGGGCGGAGGTCACCTTGAGCAGCGTCCGCAGCGCCTTGGCGACGCTGCCGTTGCGCCCGATGACCTTGCCCATGTCGGACTCGGCCACGTGCAGCTCGATGATGGTGCCGTCCTCCCCGTTGACGACCTCGACGCTCACGGCATCGGGATCGTCCACCAGGGACTTGGCAACGTAGGCGACGAGGTCGGCGGCTGCCATCTCGCGCTCCCTACTTGAAGCTCGGCAGGACGCCGGCCTGCCTGAGCAGGCGCTTGACGGTGTCGGACGGCTGCGCGCCCTTGGCGAGCCAGTCCTTCGCCTTCGCCTCGTCGACGGCCAGCTCGATCGGGTCGGTGCGCGGGTTGTAGTGGCCGATGATGTCGAGCGCGCGGCCGTCGCGGGCGGAACGGCTGTCGGCGACGACCAGCCGGTAGGTCGGCTGCTTGGTCGCCCCGACGCGGGTGAGGCGGATGCGGACGGACATCTGGTGCGGTGCTCCTCCTGTGCGCGGGGCCCGTTGGGCCGGGCCCCACCTGTCTCGCTGGTGGTGGTGGTTGGCTACTGGCCGACGACGCGCATGACGATCGTCCCCGTGTCGAGGTCGTCGCCGGGCACGCTGGTGGCGATGATCGCGTCGAACGCCGCGAGGTAGGGCTTGACGTCAGCGTCGTACTCGCCGCGCTCGGCATCGGGGATCATGCCCTCGACGAGGTCGCGGATGGCGGCGACGTCGACCCACGACAGGGAGCCGTGGACCTTGTCGGCCCGGTCGAGCATGCCCTTGAAGCGGTCCGTGGTGGCGAGCGACTCGCCGCCCCGGGTGTCGAGGACGGCCTTCACGAAATCGGCGGTGTAGCCGATCGTGACCACCTCGTCGCTCACCGCGTAGGCGATGACGATCGAGTCGGGGACGTCCTCCGGCCCGTCGAGCGAGCCGCCGGTGGCGGCCCCCACGAGGTCGCCGACGTTCTCGATCGTGATGCTGGTGACGGTGGTGCCGTCGTGGTCCTCGTCGGTCACCTTGATCCCCGCGCTCTCGCCGGCGAGGGCAAGGAACCCGCGGAGCTGGGTGAGCAGGCGGTCCGCCGCGGTCTTGTCGGTGGGCGTGACCACCAGGCCACCGGCGAGCTCGTCGCCGTCCCGCGTGATCGCGATGCCGGCGTCGCCGATCCAGCCGATGAGGGCGTCGACGCCGCCGATGAGGGCGAGCGAGTCCTCGAGCTGCTTGACGCCGTCGGCCAGCTCCGGGTCCTCGGCGGCGAGCGCCCGGAGCCGCTCCAGGCCGGCGCCGACCTCGTGGCCGGTGGCCAGGAACACCGTGGACGCGGGCACGAGGGCCGCGACCTTCGATTCGGTGGCTACCGCCGGCCCCAGCTTGTCCACGTGGGGCTGGCGGGTGTCGACCACGATCGCCCCGTCCTCGGCGCGGACGGCCATCACCACCCAGGGTGCCGACAGGTCGTCGAACATCGCCGGCAGCTCGGGCATCGTCGCGCCGGTGTCGCCGGCCAGGCCCTGCGCCCCCTGGGCGATCGCGGCGGCGTTCAGGTACAGGAAGCCGAGCCGGTCGCCGGACACGGACCCGGACGCGGCCGTGAACTGGTCATGGGTCGGCAGCCCGCCGGTTCCCTTGGTGTCGATCGCGGCCTTGATCGAGGCGGGATCGCCGAGCGCGATGACGGGGCCGAACAGCGCGTAGGCGCCGGTCACGTCGGCGCCGGCGGCGTCCGAGCCCGCGGGCGGGACGACCCTGGTGATCGTGATCCCGTCATAGGTCTCGGTGGAGGTCGTGGCGCCGGTCTCGGTAAGCAGCTCCTCGGCCCATGCACCGGCCTTGGTGGCGTCCTTGACGCTGGCCAGGACGAGCGCCCGAACCTGCGTCGGGTCGGCCGCCGACGGCAGGGGCCCGATGCTCATCGAGACCTGGCCGCCGAACCACGGCTCGATGTCGGCCTGGTAGCCCATCTTGTCGTCCG
>CAYJOH010000380.1:0-3000 GCA_964371685.1 uncultured Anaerolineaceae bacterium | reverse complement strand
CTTGTCGCCGGTCCAGGTCGCCTGCAGGAGCGCGCCTCGGACGATACGGGGCATCGCGTCACCCTCCTCGAGCCGGCGCGCTCGGGGGAGGCGCGCCCATCTGCGGCCGGGCCGGTCCCGGCCGGGAGACCCGGAGGATACGCCCCCGGCGGACGTGTGTCGGGACCCGTCCGGCGCGCGGGCCGGACTCGTTTGCGTCCCGGTCGGCGGGACGTCAGGCGGTGGGCAGCTGCGGGGCGCCGCGATGGAGCAGGCCGGGCACGAGCAGGCCCAGCACGGCGGCAACGACGACGATGGCCAGGCCAATCAGCGACGTCGCGTCGAGGATCCCGAACTGTGCGAGCGCAAGGCCCAAGCCGGCGCCGCCGAGCGCGCCGAAGATCGCCCCGATGAGCCGCGACCCGATGCCACCGCCCCTGAGCATGGCCGCCAGCAGGACCAGCAGGCCGACCACCGCGGCCGCCACGCCGCCGCCACCGAGCACGGTGGTCAGCGGGTTCACGTCATCGATGATGATCACGACCTGGCCGCTGCACCCGCCGCCCTCGCCGACGGAGCTGCCTCCCACCGTGAACCGCGCGCCGAGCACGGCGTACGACTCGACCGAGACGCCCTGGACGGAGCCCTCCGTGCCGCCGTCGCCGCTGCCGGAGGCGATCGGCAACGACAGGCCGAGCGCGTATGCGCTCACCGTGGCGGCCGTCTGCTCGGACGGCGCGGTGCCCGAGCCCCCGGCGACGTCGCTCTTCTTGAGGTGCCACTCCGCGGCGTTCGTGAGGTCGATCGAGCCACCCGAGGTCGACGTGCCGGTGACCTGGCATCCTCCGTCGACGGTGGCTGCGGCCATGGCCGGCACCACGAGTGCCAGGGCCATGGCGACGACTGACGTGCACACGGCACGGCGGGCTGACGCGCGCATTGGACGTCCCTCGAGCTCCCCGCGGCCCGGGTCGATCCAGGGCCGTCGGACGACACTCTAGACCCGTGCGAGACTCCGTGGATGCCCGTCCGGCCCGCAGCGGGCCGGGAGCTCAGTACTCCTGGGCGAACAGCTCGGTGAACTCGCGGCAGCGCCCGTCGGCGTCGAACCGGCACAGGAACACGTTGTGATAGCCCTGCTTGCCGTCGGCGTTGTCGTAGCGGCTGGTGCCGGTGGCCACGGCGTGGTCGCCGTCCACGGCGAACGGCCGGTAGGCGGCTTCCCAAGTGCCCGGCTCGTCGCGGTTGTCGAGCCAGCTCGCGACGATGGCGTCCCGGCCCCGGACCGGCTCGCCCCAGGGGTGGTAGCGGTACTCGGCCTCGTCGCTGAACAGGGCCCCGATGGCCGCGGGGTCATAGGTTCGCCATGCCTCCACGTAGGCGTCGAGCCAGCGGGCGAACTCGTCGTGGGTCATCGCGGGACCTCCCAGGCAGCAGCGGACGGAACTGACGTAACCGATATTATCCTCTTTACCAGTTACACGGCAAGCCCCGTTGGCGATGCGGCTCCGGCCGGGCGATGATGTGCCCCGGCCCGTCCCCGGCCGCCGCGTTCGCGCAGCCGGGGTCGGTCGCGAAGCGAGGATCGATCATGGACCCGGCCGTCACCGACACCCCCACGGACGCGGCGCTGCGGCGTGCCGCCGAGCTCGCCCGCGAGTTCGTCGTGGGGCTCCCGTCACGGCCCGTGCACGCCACGGCATCGCTCGAGACGCTGCGGGCGCGGTTCGGCGGCCCGCTGCCGGACGAGGGCGAGGACGCGGCCGCGGTGGTCGATGCCCTGGCCGCGAACGCCGAGGGCGGGCTGATCGGCAGCGCCGGTCCCCGTTACTTCGGGTTCGTGATCGGGGGCGGGCTGCCCGCCGCGGTGGGCGCGGACTGGCTGACCAGCACCTGGGACCAGAACGCGGGCCTGTACGTCATCGGGCCCGCGGCGGCGGTCGCGGAAGAGGTCGCCGGCGCCTGGGCCGCGGACCTGTTCGGCCTGCCGGCGGGCGTCAGCGTCGGCTTCACGACCGGGGCGACCATGGCCTCGTTCACGGGGCTCGCGGCGGGTCGCCACGCCCTGCTCGCGAAGACGGGCTGGGACGTGGAGCGGCAGGGCCTGTTCGGCGCCCCGGAGCTCCCGGTCGTGGTCAGCGACGAGTCCCACGTCACGATCTTCGCGGCACTCCAGATGCTGGGCCTGGGCCGTGACCGGGTCACCCGGATCCCGACCGACGGCCAGGGGCGGATGCGGCCGGACGCGCTGGCTGCGACCCTGCGCGACCTCGACCGCCCGGCGCTCGTGTGCGCGCAGGCGGGCAACGTCAACACCGGCGCCTTCGACCCGCTGCCGCCGATCGTCGAGGCCGTCCGCGCCAACGGCGGCTGGCTCCACGTGGACGGCGCGTTCGGGCTGTGGGCCGCGGCGGACCCCGCCCGCCGGCACCTGGTCGAGGGCGTGGGCCTCGCGGACTCCTGGACGACCGACGCCCACAAGTGGCTCAACGTGCCGTACGACTCCGGCCTCTCCTTCGTGGCCGATCCCGCCGCGCACCAGGCGGCGATGACGCTGGGGGCGGCCTACTACGTCGAGACGACCGGCGCCGAGCGGGACCCGTACAACTGGGTGCCCGAGTCCTCGCGGCGGGCCCGCGGCTTCGTCATGTGGGCGGCGCTCCGCTCGCTCGGCCGCCGGGGCGTGGCGGAGCTCGTGTCCCGAGACTGCGCGCTGGCGCGGCGGTTCGCCGCCGGGCTCGCGGGCGCCGCGGGCGTCCGGATCCTCAACGATGTCGTGCTCAACCAGGTCCTGGTGCGGTTCGACCACCCGTCTGGCGACGCCGCGCTCGGGGACGCGCGGACGGACGCGGTCATCGGCGCGGTCCAGGCGGACGGGACGCTGTGGCTGGGCGGGACCCGGTGGCACGACCTGCGCGCGATGCGGATCTCGGTCTCCGGCTGGTCCACGAGCGAGGCCGACGTGGACGCCTCGATCGCGGTGATCCGGCGTGCCGCCGAGGCGATCCGCGAGGGCTGAGC
>CAYJOH010000379.1:0-3006 GCA_964371685.1 uncultured Anaerolineaceae bacterium | reverse complement strand
CCGGCTGGCGGCGCTCGCCCGACGCGCGGGGACGCTGCTCGTGGGCCTGGAGCCCCGCGCCCTCGGACGGGGGCTCGCGGCCGCGGTCGAGGAGGCAAGCGGCCTGCGCCTGGAGCTGGAGCGGACGGGCTGGATCCGGCTGGGCCGGGACGTCGTGGGCCAGCGCAGCGCGGCGACGGTGGCGCGCAACCGCTACGGGCCGCCGGGGCGCCGCGCGGCCCTCGAGATCCGGTACGCGGAGGGCGGCGCGCGGGATGCCTGCCTGCGCCGGGACGAGCTCCTGGCCGGGCTCGTCGAGCCCCCCGCGCCGCCGGGCCACGTCGCGCCTGCCACGGCCCCTCCGCCACTCACCGATCCGAATGGCCCCCCTCCATCGACCGATCGCCATGCGCCTGCTCCACCTGCTCTGGCCGCACCTCCCGCTCCGCCTCGCCCGGTCCCGCCTCGGGTCACCGGGGAGCGGCGGCACCTCCGGCTCGTGGCCGCCCGGCCCGATCGTCCTCGGCGGACAGCCCTGGACGGACGGGACCGTGGTGGACGCGGATCCCCTCGCCCGGGCCCTCGGCGTGCGCCGGGGGATCCCGCTCGGGACCGCCCACCGGCTCGCGCCCGAGGCGACCTTCCTCGACCTCGCGCCTGACGCGGACCGGGACGCCGTCGAGGCCGCCTGCGAGCGGCTGGCCGCGTTCAGCCCGGGGATCGCCGGCACCAGCGACGTCGCCGACCCCGCCTTTGGCCGGCTCGTCGTCCACGCCGACGGCCTGACGCGGCTGTGGGGCCGCGAGGAGGACCTCGTCGCGCGGATCGGCGTGGCGCTCGCGCCGGTCCTGCCCGGTCCGCCACGGGCCGGGGTCGCCGGCACGAGCTTCGCCGCGACCGTCGCGGCCGCCCATGCCCCGGAAGGGGGACCGCCGGTCCTCGTCCCACCCGGCGACGACGAGCGGTTCCTCGCCCCGTACCCCGCCCGGCTCCTGACCCGGGACCCCGACATCCGGGCCCGGCTCGCCCGGTTCGGGCTGCGCACGATCGGGTCCGTGGCGGCGCTGCCGCGATCGGCGGTGGTCGCCCGGTTCGGGGACGAGGGCGCCCGGCTCCATGCCCGGGCACAGGGCGAGGAGACCGAGCGGTTCCGGCCGCGGCGTGCCCCGGAGCGCCTCGCGCTTGGCCTCCCCCTGGACCCGCCGGCCGAGGAGCTCGAGGCGGTGCGGTTCGTGCTCCGCCGGCTCGCGGCCACGCTCGCGGACCAGCTGGCGGCCCGGGGCCGGGCGGCGGGGATCGCCCGGCTCGTCGTGACCCACGACCTCGCGTTCGCGCGCCGCGGGACCCCGCCGGAGCTGCGTCTCGAGCAGCGCCTGCCGGAGCCCACCGCGGACGCCGAGGCGATCGAGCGCCTGCTGCTCGCCCGCCTCGAGACATCGCTGCCGCCGGTTGCCGTGGCCCGCCTGGAGCTGGAGCTCGCGATGGTCGAGCCGGCCATGGGCCAGCAGCTCCCGCTGTTCACGCCGCAGGCCGCCAGGGATGCGCGCCTCGCCTGGCAGCTGGCCCGGCTCGCGATCGCGTTCGGGGTGGACCGCGTCCGGCGGGTCGAGCTCGCGGACCCGGACGCGCCGCTCGCGGAGGCGCGCTGGCGCTGGGTGCCGGTGGCAGGGGTGTCCGTGACCGGTGAGGCTGGGCCGGGCGGGGGCGGTGAGGCTGGGCCGGGCGGCGGCCCGGGAGGGGGCGGCGAACGGGGCCCGGGAGGCCAGGCGTGACCCGGCTGCTCCGCGAGCACCCGGCGATCGACGCGGAGCTGGATGCGGACGGCCGGCTGGTCGCGATCTCGTGGAACGGGCGCCGGGAGCCGGTCGAGGTGTGCAACCGCTGGCGGGTGGAGGAATCGTGGTGGCGGGAGCCGATCGCCCGCGACTACTTCAAGATCGTCGGCCGGAGCTGGCTGGCCCTCGTGTACCTGGACCGGGCGGCCGGCACGTGGCACCTGGAGCGGCTCTACGACTGACCCCGCGATGGCGGCGACCGGCCGGGTCAGGCGGGCTCGGGGGGCACCCGGCGGCGCATCGCCGGAGGCTCGGAACCCGAGGGCCCGGGCGTCAGCGGATGGCCGGTGATCCGAGCGCTGCCGAGACGACGAGCAGGACCAGGAACAGGCCAACGACCAGGACGAGCGCGCCCATGTCGCGCGGTCGTGCCGACTGCACCGAGGCGATCCCCTTCTCCATGACCGGTCCCGGCCGGCCGCCGCCAGCATAGACGGCGTAGCTGCGGCGCGTGTGTCGCATTCCGCACGGGAGCCCGCGGAATCGCCCGCCAGGGGTCGAACGGACGTTCGGTCGGGAGGGGACTCAGCTCGGCAGCGCGGCGACCACGATCAGGGCGACCAGCGCCACGAGCACGACCACGAGCGCCGCGATCCCCACCAGATCGCGCGTCCTGGGCTCCATCCCGTCGTCTCCTCCGTGTCGTCAGCCTTCGCCGCCGGCGCAGCCGGCCGCATAGCGCACGGTGATCATCGTCGATTCGCCGGCCGGCCGGAAGGTCGTCTGGATCCGGCACTCGGGGATGTCCGCCACGGTGTCGAGCACGCGGCTGCCGTCCTCGAGCGGATCGGACAGGCCCATCGTGCTCAGCCCCATGGCCTCGAGCTCGTCGCGATACCAGGCCGCCGCCTCGTCGACGCTCGTGCCGGTGATCCAGGCGCCACTCACCGGCTCGTCCGGGTACTCGACGGGCTCGGCTCCCGGCAGGACCGGGAACGTGGCCGGGACCGCATCGAGGATCGTGCCCCACTCGGTCTCGGTGGTCGTGGTGTCGTCCGGCAGGGGATCGGGGGTCACGCTCGCGCCGCCGGGGACCTCCGTGGGCTCGGGCGCGGTCGTCGGCGCCGCCGGGGAGGCGGCATCGGTGGGCGCCCCGCTGGGTCCGGCGCTCGCCGCCGAGCCCCCCCACGCGGCGGCCGCCAGGGCGAGCGACCGCGGCAGGCCAAGAACGGCGGCCCCCCCCGCGCGGGGG
>CAYJOH010000378.1:0-3009 GCA_964371685.1 uncultured Anaerolineaceae bacterium | reverse complement strand
GCGTCCTGTACCGGCGCAAGGATGGGCATTACGGGCTGATCGAGCCGGTCGTGGGCGGCGAATACACGAAGGACCGCAGGGCCACGAAGAACGGCCGGGGCTGAGCTCGCCGGCGCCCTCGAAGCGGGTCGGCGGCCGGGAGCGCGTCAGCGCCAGGGGACCTCGGACCTCAGGCGCCCGACGACGGCACCTCGGGCCGGCCTTCGCGCCGCCGGTACACGCCCGCCTCGCGATCGGCGTAGCCGCCATCCACGAGGTGGCGGCGGAGCGACGCAACGTCCCGGTGGAACGCCGCGAGCCGCTGGTTGACCTCCTTCTCGGGGTAGCCGCGGTCCTCGGTGAACACGCGCTCGAGCAGGAAGCGGAGCACGATCCGGCGCTTCTTCTCCTGCGCGGGGATGGTCGTGAGGCGTCCGTCCACGAGGTACGCGCGGAGCGTCCTCGCCTCCTCGGGCGTCGGCGAGAGACGCGTCAGCGTGTTCGCGAGCGGCTCGCCCTCGTGCGGCCACGCTCCCGCGGGGCCGGCTGCGCCCGACGCCTCGGCCGCCGCGCGTTCGTAGCTCGCCAGCGCCCGGGCCAGCTCCCCCACCCGGTCCAGGCGCGCCCCGAACGCCCCGGGCCGGTCCCCGAGCCGTTCCACGAGCCCCGCCCGCACCAGCATCTCGAGGCTCCGGCTCACGGCCGTGACCGGCTGGCGCAGCTCCGCGGCGAGCGTCCCGGCGTCCGCGGCCCCCGCCGCCAGCCGGGCCACGATCCGGAGCCGCGTCCCGTCCACGAGTGCCCGCAGGGCGAACAGCGTCCCCTCATCGATCACAGGCAGGTCCGTCATGCCGCCAAGCATAGGTCGGGCGCCGCCAGGCACCACGCCGCCAGGCACGACGCCGCCAGGCACCACGTCCGGGGGGCATGCCTCCGCTAGTCTTCCGCCATGCTTCCGAACGGCCGCCGATTGGGCGCCCACCTGCCGCTGGGCGCGGGCATGGTGCGGGCGGCAGACCGGGCGGCCGCGATCGGCGCCTCGGCCATCCAGGTGTTCAGCGACAACCCCACGGCCTGGCGGCGACGGCCCGCGCTCCCGGCCGAGCTGCCGGCGTTCCGCGACCGCCTGGCCGCCCACGACGTCGCGCCGCTCGCGATCCACGCGCCGTACCTCGTGAACCTCGCCGGTCCGGAGCACGCGTTCTTCGAGCGCTCGGTGGAGGTCCTGGCCAACGAGCTGCGCGTGGCCGAGGCCTACGGGGCGCGGTTCGTCAACGTGCACATCGGGTCGCACCGCGGCGAGGGGCCGGAGGCCGGGGCGGCGCGCCTGGCACAGGGGGTGCTCGAGGTCCGGCGGCGTCTCGACGGCACCGCCGCGGGCGTGACGCTGGTGCTCGAGAACGGCTCGGGGGCCGGCTTCGGGCTGGGGGCCACGATCGAGGAGCTGCGGCTCATCGACGAGGCGGCCGCGGCCGCGGGGGTGGACCGCGAGTGGCTGGGGTTCTGCCTCGACACGGCCCATCTGTGGGGCGCCGGCTACCCGATCGGCACGGCGGCCGGCGTGGACGAGGTGCTGGCGGCCTTCGATCGTGCGCTCGGCCTCGGGCGTCTGCGCATGGTCCACCTCAACGACTCGCGCTCCGAGTGCGGGTCGCGCGCGGACCGCCACGAGCACATCGGGGCGGGGCGGATCGGCATCGACGGCCTGCGCCGGATGCTGGCGCACCCGGGCCTGGGCAGCGTCGCCTACTTCCTCGAGACGCCGGGCATGGACGCGGGCTACGACGAGGTCAACCTCCGCCGGGTGCAGGACATCGCCGCCGGCCGGCCGCTCGCGCCGCTGCCCTCCGAGGCGTTCCACGTGCGCAGCTCGCGGGGCCGCAGCGCACCGGCGGAGGAGCCGGCGTGACGTCGCGCCGTCGTGACGCCCTGGTGCTGCTCGGGATCCTCGCGCTCGCGGCGGTGCTGCGGCTGCCGGGCCTCGGCCTCCGGGGCCAGTGGGACGCCGACCAGGGCGACGAGATGCTGGTCCTGCTGCACCTGGTGCGCGACGGACAGGTGCCGCTGCTGGGGCCGCCGACGTTCACCGGCTCGTTCCACCACGGCGCCCTGTACTACGGGCTGCTCGCCCCGGCGGCGTTTCTCGGCGACGCCGACCCGGGCGCCGTGACGCTGCTGATCGCCGCACTCGGGATCGCAACGGTCGGGGTCCTGTGGGCGCTCGGTCGCGAGCTCGGTGGGGCGTGGGCCGGTCACGTGACCGGCGTCCTGGCCGCGGTCTCGCCCGCGCTCGTGATGGGCTCCACGTTCATCTGGAACCCGAACCTCGTGCCGCTGGGCGCCGGGCTGGCGCTGCTGGGCGCCGTCCGTGCGTGGCGGACGCGGCGCGCCGCCTGGTGGCTGCTGGCCGCGCTGGGGACGATGATCGCGATGCAGGTCCACGTCAGCGGCGGGATCCTCCTGCCGCCGCTCGTGGTCGCCTTCGTGGCCGATGCGCGGCGTGGCGGGGGCGAAGGTGCGGGCCGGCGGGCCACGGCCGGCGTCGCGATCGCGGCCTGCCTGGTCCTCGCCGCGGGGTACCTGCCCCTGCTCGCCCACGAGCTCGGGACCGGCTTCTCGGACACGCAGGGTCTGATCGGGTACCTCGGCGCGGGCGCGGGCACGACCCAGGACCTCGGGGCACGGATCCTGGTGGTCACGCTCCGCTCGATCGCCTGGCCGTTCGTCGGCCTGATCACCGAGGCCCCGATGCTTGCGGCCGCGGTCGCGCTGGGGGCGCTCGGACTGAGCGCGATGGCGCTCCGGCTGGCGGGTCGCGACGAGCGAGCGAGGCTGTGGCTGCTGGCCGGCGTGTTCCTGTGGTCGCTGCCCGTGCTGGCGGTGACCGCCCCGACGCTGATGACATCGGTCCCGGGCCTCCCGAACGACCACTACCACACGTTCCTGGACCCGGTGGTGATCGCGCTCGCGGGCGCCGGGATCGCGGCGCTGTCGCGCGGCTCCGCCAGCCCGGGACTCGCGGTTGCGGGC
>CAYJOH010000377.1:0-3020 GCA_964371685.1 uncultured Anaerolineaceae bacterium | reverse complement strand
GAGCCGAGCGCGGAGCCGTACCCGCCGGTCAGCAGCGTCCCGCCGATGACCGCGGTGATGATCGCCTCGAACTCCTTGCCGGTGCCGCGCAGGACGTCGGCGTTGCCGACGCTCAGGACCTGGATGCACGCATACAGCGCAGCCGACGCCGCGGTCGCCATGAACAGGATGATCTTCACCCGGTTCACGGGGACGCCGATGTTGCGTGAGGCCTCCTTCGACCCGCCGACCGCGAAGATCCAGTTCCCGAACTTCGTCCGCAGCAGGACCCACGTGGAGACGGCGACGACGGCGATCCACCACAGGAGCTCGACCTTGAAGTCAGCGCCTCCGATCGAGAACAGGACGGCGTTGAACAGCTTCGAGAGCGGGTCGTCCGCGGCGGCCGTTCCCACCCCGCTGACGATCGTCTGGCCGTTGGAGACCAGCCGCGTGAGGGCCAGCCCTGCGCCCCGGAGCATGTACAGGGAGCCGAGGGTCACGATGAACGACGGGAGGCCGGTCTTGACCACGATGTAGCCGTTCGCGGCGCCAACGGCCAGGGCGAAGGCGAACGTGAGGATGAGCCCGAGCCACAACGGCAGGCCGTACTGGGTGATCGAGAGGCCGAGGATGAGGCCCGCGGCGCCGACCATCGAGCCGATGGACAGGTCGAACTCGCCGGCGATCATCAGCAGGGCCACGGTGGCGCCGAGGATCCCGATCTGGGCCGCCACCTGGATGTAGGCCGAAAAGCCCCGCCAGGACATGAAGCCCGAGCCGACGGTGAAGCCGGTCAGGGCCCAGAACACGAAGAAGATGAGGATCGCCCCGACGATCGACCCGAACTCGGGTCGCGTCAGGAGCTGGCGGGCGGGACTGGCGCGACGCATCCGCGTCGCCTCGGATGGGGTGCCCTCGACCGTCGCCATGCACGACCCTCCAAGGTTGCCGCCAGGGGCCGGCTTCGCGCGGGCCCCGGGCGAATCCTGGACCGCGGTGAGCTACCGGGTGGTCCCGGTGTTCGCCTTGACGGTCTCGACGTTGTCCGCCGTCACGAAGCCCGGACCGGTCGCGACCGGCAGGCCGCCGCCCGGCATCAGGCCGTACAGCTTGTACAGGGTGAGGAAGGCGATCGGCAGGTACCCCTGGAGGTACTGCTGCTGGTCGATCGCGAACAGCATGGAGCCGTCGGTGATCGCGGCCAGGACTTCCTGCGAGAGGTCGAAGGTGCCGACCTTGATGGTGCTGTTGCCCATGTCCTTCAGCGCGGCGATCGTCGGCGTCGAGCCCGTCGGGCCGAGGGCCATGACGGTGTCGATCGTCGGGTCGGCCGTCAGGGCGGCGGCGATCTTCTGCTGCGCCGTCGTCGGATCCTTGAGGTCGACCTGGAGAACGGTCGAGGTGCCCGGGGCGAACCCTTCCGCGAAGCCGTTGCAGCGGGCGTCGAGGCCGGCGTTGCCGACCTCCTGGTTGACGCAGATCGCCTTCGTGCCGCCGGCGTCCTTCATCCGCACCCCGGCGGCTCGCCCGGCGACGGCCTCATCCTGGCCGACGTGGGTCAGGATGCCGAGGGCGGCGTATGCGTCGGAGCCGGAGTTGGCGGAGATGACCGGGATCCCCGCGGTAACGCACTTGGTGACGCTTGCGCCGAGCGCGGTAGCGTCGGGGAGCGAGATCACGAGGCCGGTCGGCTGCTTGGCGCAGGCGGCGTCGATCAGCTGGCCCATCTTGACCATGTCGAAGGTGTCGGGGGCGCTGTAGGTGACCTTGACCCCCATGTCCTTGCCGCCCTGGTCGACGCCGTTCTTGAAGATCGACCAGAACGGGTCGGAGGCCTGACCGTGGGTCACGACCTCGATGCTGATGCCCGCGCGATCAGACGATCCGCCGCCATTCGGGGCAGGCGTCGAGGACGTTGACGAACAAGCGGACGCAACGAGCACGAGTGTCGTGAGCCCGATCGTCCATTTCGTCAGTCTCATGTACGGCTCCTCCTTCGAAGATCCCGGCGTCCATGCATCGGAGCCGGAAGATCCTGGTCCCTCTCAGGCGAGAGGCACGCTGTTCGCGATCACGATGGACCCCCAGGATGCGCGACCCGAGACGCCTCCTTTCCGCGAGATGCTACGCCCTCCGGGTGGCTCGAAAGCGGCCAATCCCTCGCGTCCCGTGGTCGAGGTCAAGTGGATGGGATCGCGCTCGCAATCGATTACATGCGGGATAGTGACGCGCCCCGCTGCCCGCGTCAAGGGGGAAACCTGATCTGATGCGAGCCGCGGCGCTGCCGCGTGGGTACGCGAGGCGGCCGGTCATCCGGCCTCGCCTGCCCGCCCTGGCGACGTCCGGGATCGGCGGCGGCTATGCCCTGCTGAAGGCCGCCCGGAAGCGATCCAGCGCGACCGCGTCGTCGCCGCTCGCAAAGGACTCGAGGCCCACCACGCCCGCGTAGCCGATGCCCTCGAGCGCGGCGGCGACGGCCGGCCAGTTGACCTCGCCGGTGCCCGGTTCCATGCGCCCGGGCACGTCCGCCACCTGGATCTCGCCGATGAGCTGGCCCGCCGTGCGCACCAGCTCGATCAGGTTGCCCTCCCCGATCTGCGCGTGGTACAGGTCCAGCATCAGTCGGACGCCCGGCCGGTCCAGCGTCCCGACGAGCGTGATCGTGTCCTCCGCCTTGCCGAATGGCACGCCCGGGTGGTCCACGTACAGGTTCAGGTTCTCGAGGCAGAACACGACGCCGTTCGCCTCGCCCAGGTCGGCGAGCCGCCCGAGCGTCCGGTACGCGTTGAGCCACATCCGGCCGGTGGTGACCGCCTGGGGGCGGAACGGCAGGCCGTTGCGCGACCCGTCCAGCTCGGCGCCGTGGACCACGAGCCGCGGGCAGCCGATCTTCTTCGCGGCCTCGACGGACAGCTTCGCGGTCTCGAGGAGCGTCCGGCCGCCATCCTCGTCGTACAGGTCGCCATGGATGTAGCCGGTCATCGTGGACCAGGTCGCCCCGATCGCCGCGACCGCGTCGAGGTCCTTGACGGTCCAGT
>CAYJOH010000376.1:0-3030 GCA_964371685.1 uncultured Anaerolineaceae bacterium | reverse complement strand
TCGAGGAGCTGTACAGCAAGGAGAAGGTGACCGTGGTCGCCGTCAACGTGCTGACCTCCAAGGCGAAGGAGAAGCGCCGCGGCACCAAGCGGGGACGCGTGGTCGGCCACACGTCCGCGTGGCGCAAGGCCGTCGTGACGCTGGCCCCCGGCCAGAAGATCGAATTCTTCGAGGGGGTGTAGCGATGCCGCTCCGAAGCTACAAGGCGACCTCTCCGGGCCGGCGGTGGATGACCCGCCCGACCTTCGAGGAGATCACCACCGACAAGCCGCACAAGCCGCTCCTCGAGCCCATGACGCGCGGCTCGGGCCGCAACAACCAGGGCCGGCTCACCGTCCGCCACCGCGGCGGCGGCGAGAAGACCCACTACCGGCGGATCGACTTCAAGCGCGACAAGCCCGGCGTGCCGGCCCGCCTGGCGACGATCGAGTACGACCCGAACCGGTCGGCGCGGATCGGCCTGCTCCACTACCGCGACGGCGAGAAGCGCTACATGCTCCTGCCCAACGGCCTCAAGGTCGGCGACGTGGTCGTGTCCGGCCCTTCCGCCGAGGCCCGGCTGGGCAACGCGCTGCCGATCGCGAACATCCCGCTCGGCACCACGATCCACAACATCGAGCTGGTCCCCGGCAAGGGCGGCCAGATCGTCCGGTCCGCCGGCGCGGCCGCGCAGCTCCTGGCCAAGGAGGGCGAGCTTGCCCAGGTCCGCCTGCCCTCGGGCGAGGTGCGCCGGGTCCCGATGCGCTGCATGGCGACGATCGGGCAGGTGTCGAACGTCGATCACGAGAACCAGAGCCTCGGCAAGGCCGGTCGTGCCCGCCACATGGGCCAGCGGCCGGAGGTTCGGGGCGTTGCGATGACCCCGCGCGACCACCCGCACGGCGGCGGCGAGGGCAAGAGCCCGACCGGCATGCCGCCCAAGACCCCGTGGGGCAAGCCGGCGATGGGCTACCGGACCCGGCGCGCGAAGCTGACCGGACGGCTCATCGTCCGCAGCCGGCATCGCAAGTCGTAGGAGGAGCCAGAGATGTCGCGATCGGTCAAGAAGGGACCGTTCGTCCAGCCCCGGCTTCTCGCCCGGGTGCAGGACATGAACAAGCGGAGCGAGCGCAAGGTGCTCAAGACCTGGTCGCGCGCGTCCGTGATCTTCCCCGACTTCATCGGCCACACGATTGCCGTCTACAACGGCAAGAAGCACGTGCCGGTGTACGTCACCGAGAACATGGTCGGCCACCGGCTCGGCGAGTTTGCCCCCACCCGCACGTACCGCGGGCACGGCAAGAACGCCGATCGGTCCGGCGGCCTGCGGTAGAGGAGCGATAAGCGTGCGCGTCTCTGCCACTGCCAAGTACCTGCGGGGCTCGACCCGGAAGGCCCGCCTCATCACCGAGGCGATCAAGGGCAAGCCGGTCGAGGAGGCCGCCGCGCTCCTGCGGTTCATGCCGCAGGCCGCCGCGCGCGACGTTGCGCGCGTGCTCAAGAGCGCGACGGCGAATGCCGAGAACAACCTGAACCGGTCGGCGGACGAGCTGTTCATCGCCGACGCGGTCGCCAACGAGGGCCCGACGATCAAGCGGTGGCGCCCCAGGGCACAGGGTCGGGCGTTCCCGATCCACAAGCCCATGACGCACATCACGATCGTCGTCGCCGACCGGGAGGCCTAGGCATGGGACACAAGGTCCATCCGTACGGCTACCGCCTGGGCTACACCCGAACGTGGACGGCCAAGTGGTACGCCGACAAGGAGTACACGACGCTGCTCCGCGAGGACATCGCGATCCGGCAGCTGCTGGAGCGACGCCTGGCCAACGCCAGCGTGAGCGGCGTCGAGATCGAGCGTGGCATCAACCACGTGACGGTCTCGATCCACACCGCGAAGCCCGGCATCGTCATCGGGCGCGGCGGCCAGAACGTCGAGATCCTGCGCAAGGAGGTCGGCGAGCTGAGCAAGCGCAAGGTGAAGCTCGAGATCAAGGAGATCCGCCAGCCGGAGCTCGATGCGTACCTCGTCGCGCTCAACATCGCGCAGCAGCTGACCCGCCGCGTCGCCTACAAGAAGGCGATGAAGCAGTCGATCCAGCGCTCGATGAAGGCCGGCGCGAAGGGCGTCAAGATCGCGCTCGCCGGCCGCCTGGGCGGCTCCGAGATGGGGCGTCGCGAGTGGGATCGCGAGGGTCGCATCCCGCTCGGCACGCTGCGCGCCGACATCAGCTACGGCCAGGTGCACGCGCACACGACCTACGGCCGGATCGGCGTCAAGGTCTGGATCTACAAGGGCGAGATCCCCGTCGAGCGCAAGCGGCGCGAGTCGGCCGCCATGGCCGCGGCAGCCGCCGCGCAGGGGGGCTGACCCGATGCTGATGCCGCGACGCGTCAAGCACCGCAAGGTGATGCGCGGTCGGATGTCCGGGATGGCCAAGGGCGGGCACACCGTCTCGTTCGGCGAGTACGGCCTGGCCACGCTGGAGCCGGCCTGGATCACGGCCCGGCAGATCGAGGCCGCCCGGCGCGCGATGACCCGCTCGGTCAAGCGCGGCGGGAAGATCTGGATCCGCGTGTTCCCGGACAAGCCGGCGACCAAGAAGCCCGCCGAGACCCGCATGGGGTCCGGCAAGGGCGCGCCGGACCACTGGGTCGCCGTCGTGCGCCCCGGCCGGATCCTGTTCGAGATGGCGGGCGTGGAGCACGAGGCGGCCGTGGAGGCCATGCGGCTCGCGTCCCACAAGCTCCCGGTCGCGACCCGCGTCGTCGTCCGCGAGACCGCGAAGGAGGTCACCGATGGAGATCGGTGAGGTCCGGAAGCTCACGGACGCGGAGCTGGACGACCGACTCCGGGAGGCGAAGCAGGACCTGTGGCAGGCCCGGTTCGCCCTCTCGACTCGCCAGCTGAAGGACTACAGCCAGATCCCGGCGACGCGACGGACGATCGCCCGGATCCTCACCGTCAAGCGCGAGCGTGACACCGCCCGCGGACTGGCGGAGTAGGAGCGTCGGGATGACCACCGCAGGAGCCACCAGCCCCGTGAAGGG
>CAYJOH010000375.1:0-3043 GCA_964371685.1 uncultured Anaerolineaceae bacterium | reverse complement strand
CGCGCCCGGCCCTGATCGGCGAGCTCCTCGACGAGCTCGCCGCGCACACGCCGCCCGGCGTCATGCGCCACCTGCGCCGCTGGCCGTCGGGGCCACTCAGCCTCGTCCACCTCCACGTGCTGGCGGTCCTGGACGAGGAGGGGCCGATCCCGATGCGTGCCCTCGCCGAGTCGCTCGACGTGTCCCAGGCCAGCGCGACCGGCATCGTCGACCGCATGGAGCAGCGAGGCCTCGTGGAACGGCGCCGGGAGGACACGGACCGCCGCGTCATCCGCGTCGCCTCGACCGCCGCCGGCCGCGAGCTCCTCGCCGGGATCGCCGCGCAGCGCCGGGGCCACCTCGCCGCCGTCCTCGACGAGCTGACGGACGACGAGCTCGCCGCCCTGCTCCTCGGCGCGCGCGCCGTGCGCCGGGCGCGCGAGCGCCTCCACGCGAGCCCCTTCCCGGCCGAATCCCCTGCCGAGCCCCCTGCCGAGCCCCCTGCCAAGGCGCATCGATGATCGCCCTGTTCCGGCGCTTCCTCGCGCCGTACCGCTGGCCGCTCGTGTTCGTGATGGCCCTCCTGCTCGTGCAGGCCATCGCGAACCTGTACCTCCCCGAGCTCAACGCGGACATCATCAACAACGGCGTCGCCCGTGGCGACACGGACTACATCCTGCGGACCGGCGGCTTCATGCTGCTGGTGACCTTCGCGCTCGCGATCGCGGCCGTGGTGTCCGCCTACTGGGCCGCCCGGACCGCGATGGCCTTCGGGCGCGACGTCCGGAGCGCGATCTTCCGCAAGGTCCAGGCGTTCAGCCAGGTGGAGGTCAACCAGTTTGGCGCGGCCAGCCTGATCACCCGCAACACGAACGACGTCCAGCAGGTCCAGACGGTCGTCCTGCTGATCCTCAACGTGATGGTCTCGGCGCCGATCCTGACCATCGGCGGCGTGATCATGGCGCTCCGCCAGGACGTGCCGCTGACCGGGATCCTGCTGGTGATCATCCCGATCATGGCGGCGCTCATCGGCTTCGTGATGCGCCGGGCGATCCCGCTGTTCGGGGCGATGCAGAAGAAGCTGGACCGCATCAACCTCGTGATGCGCGAGACGCTGGCCGGCGTCCGCGTGATCCGCGCCTTCGTCCGCACCCGTCACGAGGAGGCGCGCTTCGACGAGGCGAGCCGGGACCTCATGGACACCAGCCTCGAGGTCAACCGGCTGTTCGCGATCACGATGCCGGCGCTGATGGCGATCATGAACCTGAGCACCGTCGCCATCCTGTGGCTGGGCGCCTACCGGGTCGACGGCGGCGGGATGCCGATCGGCAACCTGACGGCGTTCCTCCAGTACGTCATCCAGATCCTGTTCGCGATCATGATGGCCACGATCATGTTCGTCATGGTCCCCCGGGCCGCCGTGTCCGCCGGCCGGATCCGCGAGGTGCTGGACACCGAGCCCGCGATCCACGACCCGGCCGAGCCGGTCTCGCCCGAGCGGCGCGGCCTCGTGGAGTTCCGGGACGTCGAGTTCCGGTACCCGGGCGCCGAGGAGCCGGTCCTGCGCGGCATCTCGTTCACCGCCAACCCGGGCGCGACCACCGCGATCGTCGGCGGCACCGGCAGCGGCAAGTCCACGCTGGTCAACCTCGTGCCGCGCCTGTACGACGTGACCGGGGGCGCCGTGCTGGTGGACGGCGTCGACGTTCGCGAGCTGGACCGCGCGGACCTGTGGCGGCGGATCGGCGTCATCCCCCAGCGCGCGTTCCTGTTCGGGGGCACGGTCGCCAGCAACCTGCGCTACGGCGACCAGCACGCCGCGGACGAGGCGCTGTGGCGCGCGCTGGACATCGCGCAGGGTCGCGACTTCGTCGAGGAGATGCCGGAACGGCTCGAGGGGCCGATCGCCCAGGGCGGGACCAACGTGTCCGGCGGCCAGCGGCAGCGGCTGGCGATCGCGCGGGCGCTGGCCAAGAACCCCGAGATCTACCTGTTCGACGACAGCTTCTCCGCCCTCGACTTCCGGACCGACGCCCGCCTCCGGGCGGCCCTCGGGCGGGAGCTGGGGCAGGCCACGGTGATCATCGTCGCCCAGCGCGTGGGCACGATCCTCCACGCAGACCGGATCGTGGTCCTCGAGGACGGCCGGATCGCCGGCATCGGCAGCCACGAGGAGCTGATGCGGACCTGCGAGACCTACCGCGAGATCGTGCTGTCCCAGGTCACCGAGGAGGAGGTCGCGTGAGCGGGCCGATGGGCCGCCACGGCGGCGGTGCCCCCGCGGGTGGACCGGGTGGACCGGGTGGCGCGGGTGGCGCGGGTGGTCCGGGCGGTCCCGCGGGTCACGGCGGTGCGGCTGGTCCGGGCGGTCCCGCGGGTCACGGCGCACCGGGCGGACAGGGCCGCGGCCGGCGCCCGATGGGCCCCCCGGGCGGCCCCGGCCACATGTTGGGCATGCAGCTGCCGGCCGCGAAGTCGAAGAACTTCCGCGCCTCGTTCCGGCGGCTGCTCGGCGAGCTGCGCCCGGAGGGCCGGCTGATCCTGTGGGTCGTGCTGCTGGGCGTGGGCAGCGTCGCGTTCTCGATCGTGGGGCCGAAGATCCTGGGCACCGCGACCGACATCCTGTTCGAGGGCGTCATGGGGCGCCAGCTGGGTGAGATGGGCCTGGCGGGCGTGCCCAAGGACCAGATCGTGGCCGGGCTGCGCGCGCAGGGCGAGACCAACCTCGCCGACATGCTCGCGAGCATGAACGTGGTGCCCGGCGTGGGCGTGGACTTCGGCGCGCTGACCGGCGTCCTCGCCTTCGTCGCCGGGATCTACGTCCTGAGCTCGCTGCTGGGCTGGGCGCAGGCCTACATCATGGCCGGCGTCACGCAGCGGACGGTGTACCGGCTCCGGCGCCGGGTCGACGAGAAGCTTGGTCGCCTGCCGCTCGCCTACTTCGACCGCCAGTCCCGCGGCGACATCCTGTCCCGGGTGACCAACGACATCGACAACATCAGCCAGACCCTCCAGCAGAGCCTGACCCAGCTGATCACGTCGGTGCTGACCGTCATCGGCGTGC
>CAYJOH010000374.1:0-3069 GCA_964371685.1 uncultured Anaerolineaceae bacterium | reverse complement strand
TCATCGAGCAGCCGTTCAGCGACATCTTCAACGGCTGGAACACGGACGTCGCCGCCGGCGGCGGCCCGGACCTGTTCGTGGCCCCCAACGACAACCTGTACAGCCAGGCTGACGGCGGGGTGCTGCTCGACCTGACCGACGCGCTGGCCGGCAAGCTCGACGGCTTCAACCAGGTCGCGCTCGACGGCTCGCAGGTCGACCTCGGCGACAACAAGGGCCCGCGCTTCTACATGGTCCCCGAGTCCCTCAAGGCCGTGGCCATGTGGTACGACAACAGCACTGTCACCACCGCGCCCGCGACCACCGACGAGCTCCTCGCCGGCGTCACGAGCGGCGCAATCAAGCTCGGCCTCAACCAGAATGCGTACCACAACTTCGGCCTGTCGGGCTCGTTCGGCGGCACGCTGATGGACGCCGATGGCAAGTGCATCGCCGACCAGGGCGGCTGGGCCGACGCCTACAAGTTCATGGCCGACCTCAAGGCCGCCGGAGCCAAGTTCTACACCGACGGCAACGCGCTCAAGCAGGACTTCCAGACCGGCGCCCTGAACGCCGTCTTCGACGGCCCGTGGCAGACCGCCGACTTCAGCAAGGCGCTCGGCGACAAGCTCGCCGTCGCCCCGATCCCGGCAGGCACCGCGCCGGCGAACCCCCTGACGGGCACCGACGGCTGGTACATCAACCCCAACAGCGCCAACACCGAGCTCGCCATCGCGTTCGCCCTCCAGATGGTCGGCACCGCCAGCGAGCAGATCCTGACCGACACCGCCGGCCACGTCCCCGCGGCGCCCGGCGTGACCATCCACAGCCCCATCGTCCAGGGCTTCGCCGACGCCGCCGCGGCCGGGCTTCCGCGCCCGCAGCGCGCCGAGTTCAACAACTACTGGGGCCCGTTCGGCGACGCGCTGAACCTCGTCCTCGACAAGGGTGAGGACGCGACGGCCAGCGTCACGAACGCCTGCGCGCTCATGAACGAGGCGAACGGCAAGTAGCCTTCGTCCCGCGATCTGCGATCCGGGGGCGCCCTCCGCGCCCCCGGCATCGTCCCCGGTCCGCGTTCCGGAAACGCCCAGGCGGAACCCGATCCGGGGCCGATACACTCCGGCCACCATGCCCTGCACCGTCGAGTGACGCAGGAGGAGGGACAGTCCACGGATGGCCACGACCGCTTCGGCCCTCCCGGCGCCGACCCGCGGCAGGCAGTGGCGGCGCCTGGCGTCGCCCTACCTGTACCTGCTGCCGGCGCTCGCGGTGATGCTGATCATCACCTTCTACCCCCTGGTCTACCAGGTGTGGATGTCGTTCCATGACTTCGGCCTCAAGAACTTCCGGGTCAACAACCCGGTCCCGGCCGAGTTCGTGGGCTTCGACAACTACACCCGGATCGCCGCCTCGAAGCTGCAGATCCCGAACTTCGAGTTCCCGCGCCTGGTGCTGTTCAACCTGTGGTGGGCGTTCAGCAACGTCGTGGTCCACGTCATCCTGGGCGTCCTGATCGCGGTCGTGCTCAACACCAAGGGGCTGCTGTTCCGCGGCGTCTACCGCGCGATCTTCATCCTCCCGGTCGTCCTGCCGTCGCTGATCGTGGCCACGGTCTGGCGGAACATGTTCGATACCGATGCCGGCGCGGTGAACTACCTGCTCCAGGCGGTGGGTGGGGTGTTCGGCATCCCGGCCGATCACCCGGCGTTCCATCTCAACTGGCTGCGGCAGGCCAATGACCCGATCCCGTTCATCCCGCTGCCGCTGGCGTACTTCGCGATGCTCACGGCCAACACCTGGCTGGGCTGGCCGCTGAATTCGGTCGTCGCGACCGGCGCCCTCCAGAGCATCCCGGGCGACCTGTACGAGGCCGCCGAGATGGACGGCGCGAACTGGTGGCAGCGGTTCCGGACGGTCACCATCCCGTTCCTGCGACCCGCGATGCTGCCCTACGCGATCTACGGCTTCGTCATCACCTTCAACCTGTTCTCGCTTTCCTTCTTCATGACTGGAGGTGAGCCGTTCGGGAGGACGGAGATCCTGGTGACCCAGGCGTACCGGCTGGCGCAGGAACGCCAGCTGTTCGGGGTCGCGGCCGCCTTCTCGGTCTACCTGTTCTTCCTGCTCCTCGCCGTGACGCTGGTGACGAACCGGCTCGCCCAGGCGACGAAGAGCTACGCCGACTGACGGAGGAGGGTTCGAGATGTCCGCTGTCTCCAGCGTCCGCCGGCTGCCTATCCTGAACCGGGTCGGTGCCCGGGCGAGAGCCACGGGGGAGGCGGAGCGGCCGCTCCCGGTTGGCCGCCAGATCGCGCTGCAGCTACTGCTGCTGTTCATCACCGCGACCGTGCTGTTCCCGGTCGTGTGGATCTTCAGCATCTCCATCGACCCGCGCGGGCTGTTCCGGCCCGACGGCCTCAACCTGATCCCGCCCGGTGCCACGATCGCCGCCTACCAGAAGGTGATCGCCCAGCCCACCAGCAACCCGATCGGCTTCATCGACCTCGCGCTCAACAGCACCAAGATCGCGCTCGGCAGCTCCGTCGTCGCGGTGCTCCTGGGCATCACCGCGGCGTACGCGTTCTCGCGCCTCAAGTTCCGCGGCCGGGAGGCGCTGATGATCGGCGTCCTGGGCGTGCTGATGCTGCCGGCGGTTGCCACGATCATCCCCCTGTACGTGTTCCTCAACCAGTTCAAGATCGACTTCTTCGACCTCTCATTCAACCTCCGGGCGTCGCTGCTCGGCGTGTCGCTGGCCGTCATCTCGGCGCAGCTGCCGTTCGCGATCTGGAACCTCAAGGGCTACCTCGACACGATCCCCAAGGACCTCGAGGAGGCGGCTGCCGTGGACGGCGCCTCGCAGAACCAGATCTTCAGAAAGGTCGTGCTGCCGCTCGCGACGCCGGCCATCGCCGTCACGGGGTTCCTGGGCTTCCTGGGTGGCTGGACCGAATACCTGACCGCGTTCATGTTCATCCACGGCAACGTTGCGGACTGGACGCTGTCGATCGCGCTCAACAGCATGGTCGGCCAGTTCGCACGCAACACGCCGTGGGCGGAGTTCGCGGCGTTCGCGATCCTGTTCGC
>CAYJOH010000373.1:0-3071 GCA_964371685.1 uncultured Anaerolineaceae bacterium | reverse complement strand
TCCTGGGCGAGATCGAGCGGGTGTGCGACTACCTGGTGGCGATCGAGGCGGGCCGCCTGGTCCGCGCGGCTCCGCTGGCCTCGTTCACCGGGCGCACCGGCGTGGTGCACGTCGAGCTCGACGACGACGCCGCGGCCCTCGGCGGGCGGCTCGCGGCGGCGGGGCTGGCGCAGCGGACCGACGGGCGAAGCGTGTTCGTGGAGCTGGTGGACGATGCCGGCTACGACACGATCCGGGACGCGGCCGCGGCGCTCGACGTCGGCGTGGTCCGGATCGAGCAGGAGCGGCGCTCGCTCGAGGACCTGTTCCGCGACGAGCCGGGCGCGGGCGGTGCCGCATGAGCGGCCCCGCGGGCGGTGGCCCGCTCCCGCCGGACGGCGGCCCGGGCCAGGTGGTCGCGGCCGGCAGCGCCGGCGGCAGCATCTACGACCTGGGGTACCGAGGCTACGCCGGTGCCCGCCTCGGCCGGCGCCACGCCGTGGCCTCGCTCGTGCGCCAGTCGTTCCGCCAGTGCTGGGGCCTCGGCCGGCCCGGGCGCGCGAAGATCGTCCCGATCGGGCTCGCGGCGCTGGCGACGATCCCGGCCGTGGTGGCGCTGGGGGTCGCCGCGCTGGCCCGGCAGCTCGGCGCGGGCGAGATGATGGAGGCGGCCTCGCCGATCCGGTACGAGAGCTACTACCCGCTGATCGCCAACATGGTGTTCCTGTTCGCCGCGGCGCAGGCGCCCGAGCTGCTGGCCCGGGACATGCGGCACCGCGTGCTCGCGCTGTACTTCAGCCGCGCGATCCGGCGCGAGGACTACGCGCTGGGCAAGCTGGCGGCGATCGGCCTCGCGATGCTCCTGCTCGTCCTGTTCCCGCAGGCGCTGATCTTCGTCGGCCGGGCGCTGATCGCCGCGGACATCCCGGCGGCCATCGCGGACGACCTGCCCACGGTGCCGGCGATCGTCGGCCAGGCGCTGCTCACCGCGGCGCTGCTCGGGTCGCTGGGGCTGGCCATCGCCGCCTTCACCCCGCGCCGCGCGTTCGCGACCGCCGCGATCTTCGCGGTGGTCATCGTGCCGCTGGTGGCCGTCGCGGCGATCGACGAGCTCACGGGCGGGGACCTCGCTGGCGCCGCGTCGCTGCTCAGCCCGGCCGACATCCTCGAGGGCGCCAACGACTTCTTCTACGGCCGAGGGCGGGCCGGTCCGACCGGGGCCGACCTGCCCAGCGTGACCTACGTCGCGGCCGCCGCGGTGATGGCAGCCGTGTCCGCCGGGGTGCTCGTCGTCCGTTACCGGAGGATCGAGCCGTGAGCGGATGGCTGGGGGTCGAGCCCGTCGCGCAGCCCGCGCCCGCCCTGGTCAGCACGGCGCCCATCGTGCTCGACCGCGCCTCGCGCTGGTACGGCAACGTCGTCGCGGTCAACGAGGTCACGTTCGAGGTGGGCCCCGGGGTCACCGGCCTGCTGGGGCCCAACGGGGCGGGCAAGAGCACGATCCTGGGCATGATCGCGGGCCTGCTGCCGCCGTCCGCCGGCCGCGTGACGCTGCTCGGCGAGCCCGCCTGGCGCCACCCCGCCGTCTACCGCCGGGTGGGCCTGGTGCCCGAGCGCGAGTCGGTGCCCGCGTGGCTCACGGGTCGCGGGTTCGTGCGCTACGCCGCCCGGCTCCAGGGCGTGGCCGACCCGGGCGCGGCGGCCGCCACCGCCATCGCCACCGTGGACCTCGCCGCCGCCGCCGACCGCAGGACCGCGACGTACTCCAAGGGCATGAAGCAGCGGATCCTGCTCGCCGCCGCACTGGTCCACGATCCGCCGGTGCTGCTGCTCGACGAGCCGTTCAACGGCCTCGACCCGCGCCAGCGGCTGCACATGATGACGCTGCTGCGGGACCTGGCGGCCGCCGGCCGCACGATCCTGTTCAGCTCCCACATCCTCGAGGAGGTGGAGCGGCTCGCGGCGCGGGTCCTCGTCGTGCACGCCGGCCGGCTCGCCGCGGCGGGCGACTTCCGGGAGATCCGGCGGCTGATGACCGACCGGCCGCACACGTTCACGATCCGCTCGTCGAACGACCGCGGGCTGGCCGCGGCCCTGATCGCCGGCGACGCCGTGGTCGGCGCCGAGCTCGTCGACGGCCGGCTGGCGGTCCGGACGGCCGACCTGTCGGGGTTCGGGCGACGCCTGCCGCGGCTCGCCCGGGACGCCGGGGTGTCGCTGTACGAGGTCCGGCCGACGGACGAATCGCTCGAGAGCGTGTTCGCCTACCTGGTGCAGCGGTGATCGCGACGATCGCCGCCGTCACCGTTCGCGCGCTGTTGTCGCGCCGGCGCGCCGTGCTCATGGCGCTGCTCGCCGCCGTGCCGGTCCTGATCGGGCTCCTGGGGCGCGTCCGCGGCCGGCCCGGCGACGCCGTGGAGCAGACCGCGAACATGCTCGAGCCGTCCGTGGTGGCCACGCTCCTGCCGCTGATCGCGCTCGTGTTCGGGACGGCGGCGCTGGGCGCGGAGCTGGACGACGGCAGCGCGATCCACCTGCTGACCAAGCCGATCGCGCGCTGGCGGATCGTGGTCGCGAAGATCCTCGCGGCGGCGCCGGTCACCGCGCTGCTGGCCGGCGGCGCGACGCTGCTGACCGGGCTGCTCATCGGCGGAGACCGGGGAGCGGCCGGCGTGACGCTGGTGTACACGTTCGCCGTGGTCGTGGGCGCGATCGTGTACGTGACGCTGTTCGTCGCCCTCAGCGTGCTCACCAGCCGGGCCCTGATCGTCGGCCTCGCCTATGTGGCGGTGTGGGAGGGCATGCTGGCGGGCCTGTTCGAGGGGACGAAGGTGCTGTCCGTGCGGCAGTACGTGGTCGGGATCGTGGCCGCGCTCGACCCCTCGGGCACGGTCGCGCCGTCCGCGCCGCTGTCGCCGGCCACGGCGGTCGCGGGTGCGCTGGCCGTGGCCGTCGTCGCGTTCCTGGTCGCCGTCCGCCGCCTCGAGCGCCACCAGCTCGCGGCGGGCGACTGACCCCCCGCGGGCCGCGCCGCCCGCCGCGCTCTCGCCGGGTGTCCTATCGTCACGCCGAAGCCCGAGCTTCCCGAGGGC
>CAYJOH010000372.1:0-3073 GCA_964371685.1 uncultured Anaerolineaceae bacterium | reverse complement strand
GACGCCGAGAGCTCGGCCGGCGCCGACCCCAGGACCGCCTCGGCCGGGTCAGGCTCCGTGGCCGCCTCCGTCGAGCAGCGCATCGGGGTCGTCGCCCGGATCGGCGGGCTCGTCACTGCCGGGGAGACCCGGGTCGTCCGCGCCGTCCGCGGGGCCGCCCTCACCCGCGTCCACCGGGCCCACCTCGTCGTCGGCCGCGCCCAGCGGGCCGGTCGTGCCCGGCGTCTCGTCGCGGATCACCTCGACGGTGGCGAACGCCGCCGCCTCGAGGGCCGTCCCGAACTGATCGTGGTCGCCGACCAGCACGATCGCCGACGCGTCCGGGTGGATGTGCTCGCGCGCGACGCGCTGCACGTCGTCGCCGGTCACGGCCTCGATCGCGGGCCGGTAGCGCGCCAGCTCGTCGTCCGGCAGGTCGTGGACGAACAGCCCGGCGAGCGACCCGGCGACCGGTCCCGGCGTCTCGAACCGGAGCGGGAACACGCCCACCAGGTAGTCGCGGGCGGCCGCCAGCTCGGCGTCGGTGACGGGCGCCTCGCGGATCCGGTCCAGCTCGGCGAGGAACTCGGCGAGGGCCGGGACGGTGGCCTCGGTGTTGACCGCGGCCCGGGCCGTGAACGGGCCGCGACCCCGGCGGAGGTCGAAGCCGGCCCCGGCGCCGTACGTGTAGCCCTTCTCCTCGCGCAGGTTCATGTTCAGCCGGGAGTTGAACAGCCCGCCCAGGATCGCGCTCATCACCGACAGGGCGTGGAAGTCCGGGTGGCGGCGCGGCAGCCCGGGATGCCCGATCCGGATCTCGGTCTGCACGGCGCCCGGCCGGTGGATGACCCGGACGAAGCGCCGGACCACGGCACTCGTGTCGTCCACGGTCCCGCGCTCGCCGGCGCGGACCGGTGACCAGTCCCCGAACAGCGCCCCGGCGATCCGCACGACCTCCGCCGGGTCCACGTCGCCCGCGACGACGAGCGCGGCCCGATCCGGCGAGTAGGCGCGGTCGTGGACGGCGCGGAGGTCGTCCGCCGTGAGCCGCCCGACCGTCTCGGCCGTGCCGCCGGCGGGGCGGTGGTACGGGCTGGCCTCGTCGTAGATCGACGACACGTACGCCTCGTCCGCGCGCCGGCGGGGATCCGCCTTCGCCTGGAGCAGGTCGGTGAGGCGCTCGTCGCGCAGCCGCTCCACCTCGGACGCGGGGAACGCCGGCCGCCGCACGACCTCGGCCAGCAGCGCGAGGGCCGGCTCCAGCCGCGTCGCCGGGACGTCGAGCCCCACGGACGTGGCGTCCCAGCCCGCCTCCGCGTGGATCGAGGCGCCCAGCCGCTCGGCCGCCTCGGTCAGCTCGATGGCGTCGCGGACCTCGGTGCCCTCGGTCAGGGCGCGGGCCGCGAGGACCGTCGCGCCACCCAGCTCGTGCGGCTCGTCCGAGGCGCCGGCCCGGATCGCGAGCGACGCCGCGATCAGGCCGCGGCCGGGCATCGGCGTGACGATGACGCGCAGGCCGTTGCCCAGCGTCGTGCGCTCGGTGGGCGGGAAGTCGTAGGGCCGCGGCTGGCCCGGGACCGGGCGCTCCGTGACCAGGCCCCCGGCGCTCATGCTGCCGCCTCGCGCCCGGCCTCGGGACCGTCGCCGTCGGCGGGCTTCGGCAGGTAGGTCAGCACCACGCGGTTGTCGGCCCGGAACACGGCCCGCGCCGCGTCCCGGATCTGGTCCGTGGTCACGGACAGGTAGCGCGGCAGGAGCGTGTTCACGAGGCCCGGGTCGTCGAACAGCGTCGCGTACATCGACAGCCGGTCCGCCCGCTCCTCCACCCGCGCGAGCGCGCCCAGCTCGTCGGCCTCGGTCAACGCCTTCGCGCGCGCCAGCTCGTCGTCGGTCGGCGCCTCCGCGGCCAGCTTCTCGAGCTCCTCGAGGTAGGCGGCCTCCACCGCGGCGACGTCCACGCCCGGGCGCACGGTGGCCCAGCCCACGCACACCGAGGCGCCGCCGATGAACGGGAGGGTGAACACGGCGACGTCCTGGGCCAGCCGCTCCTCGCGGACGAGCCGCCGGTGGAGCCGGCTCCCCTTGCCCCCGGCCAGCAGCTGCGCCGCGAGGTCCAGCGCGTCCAGCCGCCGGTCGCCGAACACCGGCGCCCGGAAGCCGACGTACACCCGCGGCAGGGGCACGCGATCCTCCACGACCTCGCGGCGCTCCTCCCCGATGACCGCGGGCAGGGACATGTCGGGCAGCGGCGGCAGCGCGGGGTTGGCGGGGATCGGCCCGAAGTAGCGCTCGGCCCAGGCGCGAACCTGGGCGGGATCGCAATCCCCGACCACGGACAGCACGGCGTTGTTGGGCGCGTACCAGGTGCGGAAGAACGCCTGCACGTCCTCGAGCGACGCGGCGTCGAGGTCCTCCATCGAGCCGATGGTCGGGTGGTGGTAGGGGTGGTCGTCGGGGAACAGGTGGCCCAGCAGCTTCTCGTTCCACGTCCCGTACGGGCGGTTGTCGTAGCTCCAGCGCTTCTCGTTCTTGACCACCTCGCGCTGGTTGTCGAGGTTCTCCTGGGACAGCGCGTCGAGCAGCGACCCCATCCGGTCCGCCTCGAGCCAGATCGCGAGCTCCAGCTGGTGCGACGGGAGCGTCTCGAAGTAGTTGGTGCGGTCCAGCCAGGTCGTGCCGTTGAGCGTGCCGCCGGCGGCCTGGACGAGCGCCATGTGCTCCGCCTTGCCCACGTTCGCCGAGCCCTGGAACATCACGTGCTCGAACAGGTGGGCGAACCCGGTCTTCCCCTCGACCTCGTGCTTGGAGCCGACGTCGTACCAGACGTTGACGGCGACCACGGGCGCGAGGTGGTCCTCGGCGACGATCAGGCGCAGGCCGTTGGCCAGGCGCTCGTCGCTGAACTCGACGACGGGAACGGGCATGCAGGGCGATCCTTCCGCGGGCGATGGGTCGGCGCCGATTGTAGGGCGAGGACCGGTGCACCGCGGCCACGCGCCCTGTCGCGCCCCGGACCCTACTTGACAATCGCCGCGTCGGTGTTAGATTGTTGTCTAACACGAGTGAGATGACAAGGACACCGATGGCCGCCACC
>CAYJOH010000371.1:0-3080 GCA_964371685.1 uncultured Anaerolineaceae bacterium | reverse complement strand
GGAAGGGCACGCTGCTCCAGTTCGACTACGACCACCCGCCCAAGCCGCCCAAGCCGAACCAGCTGTGGCACCTGGGCAAGATCGTGTTCAACAAGACCTACTGGCACACCGTGCCCAGGGGTCGCGTCTAGCGCTGGCCGCCGTCCCGGCCGCCGTCCCGTCCGGCGCCGCCGGCCCCCCGGCGCCCCCGGCCCCAGGATCAGCCCGACGCCCCGGGCGCGGAACCGGTCTCCCTTCCCTCGGTTCCGCCCACCCGGGGCGTCGTGGCGCCCGGCGCGGCCTACAATCGCCCGGTCACCCCCGCCCGAGGACCCCGCATGCCCGGCCGCGTGTTCCGTCGATCCGCGTCCCCGAACCCGCCCGTCGCCGTCTCGGCGCACGGCTCCACGATCGTGGACGCGGCGGGCCGCGAGTACCTCGACGCGGCCGGCGGCGCGATCGTCGTCAACGTCGGGCACGGGCGGCGCGAGATCGCGGACGCGGTCGCCGACCAGGCGGCGCGCCTCGCCTACGCGCACGGGTCCGCGTTCACGACCGAGCCGCTGGAGCGGTACGCGGAGGAGGTCGGGCGGCACCTGCCGGTCGACGATCCCGCGATCTACCCGGTGTCGGGCGGTTCCGAGGCCATCGAGACCGCGCTCAAGCTCGCGCGCGCGACCCAGGTCGCGCGCGGCGAGCCGGACCGCTGGATCGTGTTCGCGCGCTGGGGGAGCTACCACGGCAACACGCTGGGCGCCCTGGACCTGTCCGGGCGCCGCCCGCTGCGCCGGCCGTACGAGGGATGGCTGGGCCGGTTCCGGCACGTGAGTGCCGCGTACCCGTACCGCGGCGAGGTCGTCGGCTCGCAGGCGCTGGGCACGACGGCGGAGCTGGTGGCCGAGCTGGACCGGGCGATCACGAGTGCGGGACCCGGGACCGTGGCGGCGTTCGTGGCGGAGCCGATCGTGGGCGCGACCCTGGGCGCCGTTGAGCCGCCCGAGGGCTACTGGCCGGCGATCGCCGAGGTCTGCCGGCAGCACGGCGTGCTGCTCATCGCGGACGAGGTGATGACCGGGTTCGGGCGCACCGGGGCCTGGTTCGGCATGGACCACTTCGGCGTCCGGCCGGACCTGCTGGTGGCCGCCAAGGGCGCCACGTCGGGGTACTGGCCGTTCGGGTTCGTGGCCGCCTCGGGCGAGGTGTACGACACGGTCACGGGCCGGGGCGGCTTCGTCCACGGGTTCACCTACTCGCACCAGCCCGTGGCGGCGACGGTCGCGCGCGAGGTGCTGCGGATCCTCGAGGCGGAATCGCTGGTCGAGGCGTCTGCGGCGAAGGGGGAGCGGCTCCGGGCGCTGCTCCGCGAGCGGTTGGGCGACCATCCCGCGGTGGGCGACATCCGCGGCCGCGGCCTGATGGTCGGCGTGGAGCTGGTGCGCGACCTGGAGACCCGCGAGGCGTTCCCGCGAGCCGTGAAGCTGGTCGAGGCCGTCCTGCGGACCGCCCGCGAGCGCGGCCTGCTGCTCTACTCGGGCACCGGCAACGCGGACGGCGTCGACGGCGACATCGTGCTCATCGGGCCGCCGTTCGTGGTCACGGACGACGAGCTGGTGCGGATCGTGGACGGGCTCGCTGCGGCGCTCGACATCGCGCTCGAGCAGGTGGAGGCAGGCGCGAACGCGTAGCGCCGGTTCGTCGGGCCGGGTCCCGAGCGTGCGCAACCGGGTCCGGGGCCGCCCACGGGCTCGCCCGCTCCGATCGCGGCCGAGTTTCCGTGGACTGTCAGTCAATGACAACGCGAATCCGCGCCCCGAGTCGGCCGGACTCGGCCCTGGGATCACGATTCCCGTGCCTCAGGGTCCACGAAACCCGGGATCCGCCGGCGGAGACTGCCGGGATACGCGATCTCATGGACTGTCAGTCAGGGGATCGTCCATGTGAGGCAGCGGCCGCGACGCCGCTGGCCCGGGCGCAGCCGACACCCGTGCCGACCGATTCGGCCCTCGCGGCCGCAACCGCCCGCCGCCCTACAGGCGGACGCTCGACGCGCGGAGCAGCAGGATCGCGCCCAGGGCGACCAGGATGATCGGCCACACGAGGTCGTTGAATCCCGGCACGACCAGGCTCGAGCCGCCGATCGCGAACAGGATCGCGCCCAGGATCGCCTGCCAGCCCCAGCCGGCGCCGCTCGCCGCGCGGACGAGGGCGATGAACAGGAACGCGACGCCCAGGCTCAGCGTGCCGACACCGGGGCCCTCGACCACGTTGGCGGCCGCCAGCAGGTCAGGCGCGGCGAGGGCCGTGATGATCGCGCCGAGGTACAGCGAGCCCATCCCGCGGTTGACCAGCCACGAGACGAGGAACGCGACGCCGGCCGCCAGGAACAGCAGCGAGCCGGCGGTCTCGAGGCTCGGGTAGACCTGGCGCAGCAGCAGCAGGCCGCCGAACACCACGAGGAAGATGCCGAACCACGGCAGGCGCGATCGCCCCCGCGCCCCGCCGAACTCGTTCCACTCCCAGCCGTAGACCCTGACGCCGCTGCCGTCGATGACGTCGCCGGTCCTGGGTTCGTCGCGTCGATCGCTCATGGGTGCCTCCCTCGATGGTGCAGAGCGTAGCGGGTCCGCGTCAGCCGCTCGCGGCGAGCTCGGCGAGCTCGCGGAACCAGCGGAGCCGGTCCTCCCACGGCACCGCCGCGTTGGCCGGCGAGGTCGACGGCAGCACGAACAGCCGGGTGTCGCCGAGCGTTCGCTCCTGGAGGCCGTGCGCCGGCCGCTCGCCGAACGCGCCGCGGTACGCCTCCTTGCCGACGAACGCCATGACGCCGGGGCGGAGATCGCGGGCGATCCGCTCCAGGCGCGCCGCGGCGCCCTCGAAGTCCCCGGCGCGCAGGTCGCCGGACCCCGCCGTCGTGCGCAGGGCCGCGTTCGTGACCCCGATGCCCACGCCGAGCAGCTCCCGCTGCTCCGGCGGCTCGAGCTGGCGGGGGGTGAGGCCGGCGGCGTGGAGGAGTCGCCAGAAGTCGTTGCGGGGATTGGCGAAGTGCGCCGCGGCCGCCGCCGACGCGTGGCCCGGGTTGATCCCCACGAACACGACCCGCA
>CAYJOH010000370.1:0-3093 GCA_964371685.1 uncultured Anaerolineaceae bacterium | reverse complement strand
CACCGCGCCCGCCCCCCGGACCAGCGTGACCCCCCGCGGTAAGCCGGCGGGGCCGAGCACCTCGTGCAGGGCGCCCACGCCCGCGCCCGGCCGGCCGCCGGCGGCCACGACGAGGTCGCCCTCCCGGATGCCGGCCGCCTCGGCGGGGCTCCCCGCCTCGACGCCCCGGACCAGGACGCCGTCCCGCTCCGGCAGCCCGACCGAGCGGCGCAGCCGCCGGGCGACGTGCGCGGGCGCCACGGCGATCCCGAGCCGCGGCCGCTCGCGCGACTCGCCACGGCCCAGGGCCTCGACGCGCTCGCGGAACGCCGCGTCCGCGGGCAGGGCGAGGTAGAAGCCCTCGCCGACGCGGTTCGTGTTGAGGCCCACGAACGCCCCGTCGGCATCCAGCAGCGGGCTGCCCGACGAGCCCGGCGCGAGCGGCGCCGTGTGCTCCACCGAGCCGGAGATCCGGCGGCCGCCCGGGCCCCGGAACGCCCGTGCCACGGAGGACACGAACCCGAACGAGACGCGCGTCCCGCCGGCGGGTGTCGCCGCGGCCGCGAACACGGCCGAGCCGATCGTGACGCCGCCGCCCGACCACGCGACGGCGGGGACGCCGGTCGTGTCCACCTCGACCACGGCGAGGTCACCATCCCAGTCCACGCCCCGGACGGTGCCGCGCGTCGCGCGTCCGTCGGCGAACCGGACGGTGACCTCGCCGCCCCGCAGGTTGTGGGCGTTGGTGAGGACGCGCCCATCGGCGACGACGACACCCGAGCCGCGCAGCCGGGAGCCGATCCCGACGACGGAGGGACCGACCCCCGAGGCGACGGCGGCGACGGAGGCCTGGAGCTCTTCGAGCACGGACATGACGGTTGGACCTCGGCTGGTACTGGCGTTGTAACTTGTGAATTGCAATCTACTATCGACCGCGACGAGGCGCAAGCCCCTCCCCTACCATGACCGCCATGACGCCGCGGCTCGACCCGCCCACCGACGACCCCGCCGGCTCGCCGGCGCCCAGCGCCCTCGGCGCCGCCCTCGACCGGGTGGGCGACCGCTGGAGCCTGCTCCTGGTCGAGGCGCTGCTCGACGGCCCGCGGCGGTTCGGCGAGCTGGGTGAGGCGATGACCGGGATCGCGCCCAACATCCTGGCCGACCGGCTCCGGCGCCTCGAGCGCGGCGGGATCCTCGTCGCGACGCCGTACAGCCGCCGCCCGCCGCGGATGGAGTACGCCCTCACGGCGGACGGCCGCGAGCTGGCGGGGGCCCTCCACCTGCTCGCCGACTGGGGCGTGCGCCGGGGCGGCACCGGCGAGGCGCTGCGGCACGAGGCATGCGGCACCCCGCTCGAGGCCCGCTGGCATTGCCCCACCTGCGGGCGGCTCGTGGACGAAGGCGAGCCGGACGGGCTGACTCGCCTGTAATCGGGCCGTCCGGCGCCCGGGCCGGGCCGTCCGGCGCCACTGGGCCCGCCGGCACCGGCCGGTTCTCGCGGGCCTCGCCGCCACGTGGTCCGCGGCCTCGCCGCCCCCGCCGGCCTCGCCGCGCTGGCGGAGCGTGCGCCGACCCTTCGCGTGGCCGTGTCGGAGACCGCCCCGGCCGCCATTGACAAGCTCCTATGGTTGTCAAGCAGCCGGCAGCCATGAGGTGGCCCCCTCCTGGAGGAGCCGGAACACGGGTCGCGAGACGCGCTGCTTGAGGCAACGGATCGCCTCGGCCCAGGTCTTGCCGGCGTCCGTCTTGCGGGCGACGTAGGCCCTGGCGGGTGGGTGGTGCCAGGCCTGCGAGAGCGCGATCGTGTACAGCGCCCGGTTGAGGCGGCGGTTGCCGCCCCGGTTGAGGCGCATCCGCTGCACCTGGCCCGAGCTCGCGGGGATCGGCGCCACCCCGGCCAGCATCGCGAACGCGTCGGGCGAGCGGAACCTCCCGACGTTGCCGGTCTCGGCGACGAGGCGACCCGCGGTGAGGGCTCCGACACCCGGCAGCGCGAGCAGCGGGTGTCCGGCCACGAGCGCCGCGATCTCCCGCTCGAGCCCGTCCGCCCGGGCGCCGAGCGCCTCGACCTCGTCGAGCAGGTCCCGGGCGAGCCGCACCCGGACGCCTGCGAGCGGCTCCAGGGCCTGCCGGATCGCGGCGAGCTGGCGCCGGGTGACGAGGTGGGCCGCGGGGCTGCCGTACCCGGGCAGCAGCACGACGAGGTGCGCGTGGAGCCGGTTGCGGGCACGGGTCTGGGTGGCGACGGCCTGCTCCCGCGCGTCGACGAGCAGCCCGAGGTCCTCGCTCGCGTCGGCCAGCCGCACCGGCGGCAGCACGGCCTCGCGCAGGGTGACCCGGGCGATCGCGAGGGCGTCACCGGGGTCGCTCTTGCCGGCCCGGCGGGTGCGGGTCCGCTCGCGCCGGCTCAGCTGGGGCGGGACCTCCCGGACGTCGACACCGGCGGCGGCGAGGACCCTGGCCGCCGGTGCGCCGTACGAGGACGAGCCCTCGATGCCGACGCGGGTCCCGGCACCGAGACCCTGCACCCAGGCGGCCAGGGCTGCCAGGCCGCCGGGGTCGCACTGGAACTGCCGCTCGTCGAGCACGGCTCCGATCCCGTCCACGGCGCATGCGGCGACCGTGTGCTTGTGCGTGTCGATCCCCACCACTGCCATTTCGCGTCCTCCGCTCGTACGATGGGCGCGGGCCGGCCGGGCAGCAGTGCGTTGAGGTTCAAAGCCACGCTCCTATGAGGCCACGGCTGGCCCGCTCGCTCGGGGAACGGGGGCACTTGTCAAGCGGAAGCCACCAGGCGGGGCACTGTGAGTCGGGGCCAACCCGTTCCCGTCACGAGCACCTTCCCACGCCAGCGGAAGGCCGCGTCAGTTACGCACTGTGAGTCCATGAGATCGCGAATCCACGGCCGCTGCCGGGCTGGAATCCCGCTGTCGTGGACTCCCAGTCCTCGAAAGCGTGCAGAGCCGGGCCGCTGGGCGGGACTCGACCCCCCGATGCACGATCTCATGGACTGTGGGTCCACGGCGAGCCAGGCGCCGCCGGCTCCCCCGCGGCGCCGCCGAGCCACGCGCCGCCGGCTCCGCTCCCGGGCGATCTCAGTGGGCGGCGCCGGCC
>CAYJOH010000369.1:0-3138 GCA_964371685.1 uncultured Anaerolineaceae bacterium | reverse complement strand
CTCCCCTCGGCCGGCGTCCCTCGCGGCCTCTCGGGCAGTCTCGGCGGCCTCGATCGCGGCGCGCGCGGCGGCCAGCGCCTGGCGCAGGCTCTCTCGGGCGCGGGTGAGGAGCGCGCGGGCGGCGACGTGCGAGACGCCGAGGGCGGCGGCGAGCTCGAGGCCGGTGAGATCGTGGAGCTCGGCGAGCAGGAGGGCGGCGCGCTGGCGCTCCGGGATCCGCTCCAGCGCTCGCTGGAGGTCGCCCGAGAGCCGGGCGTCCATCACGAGGTGCTCGGCGGACGGCGCGGTGCTGCGGGCCTCGCCGACCAGCGGCACGAAGCGGACGATCCGGTTCCGGCGGAGGTTGTCGAGGGCGACGCGGTGGGCGATCTGGTACAGCCACGCGCGAGCGTTCTCGGGCTTCTGGAGCGAGTCGTACGCGCGGTACGCCTTGACGAAGGCGTCCTGGGTGAGGTCGGCGGCGAGCTCGGGGTCCCGGAGCATCCGGACCAGGTATGCGTAGATCTCGTTCTGGTGCTTCGCGAACAGCTCCTCGACGAACCGGTAGGCCTCGTCGCGGTCCCACCCCGCGCTCACGGTGAGGCCCGTCGGCAGGTGCCGGTGCTGCTCGAGCTCCTGGAGGTCAGCGACCACGGAATCTCCGGTGACGATGTCGGGCTGGGCGGCCCGATCCGGAACCACGCGCTCCGACCCGCTGTGACGCCCCGATCCTGCAGCGTGTGACGTCCTCCCCCCGCGCCGCTCACCGTCCCGGGTGCTCCGGTGGCGAGGCGGCGGCGGGACCCGTCCGGAGCTCCTCCACGGCGTCCTCCGGGGAGACCGGGTTGACCGGCAGCCCGGTGCCCAGCTCCAGCCCAGCAATCTCCCGCAATCTCGGGTGGATCTCCCAGTGCCAATGGTACGTAGCGTCCACCTGTTCGCGCAGCGGCGCGGTGTGGAGGACGAGGTTGTAGGGCGGCCCGTCGAGGCTCGCGGCGAGCCGGCCGAGCACCCGGCGGAGCGCCTCAGCGGTGGCCGCGAGGTCGCTGTCCGTGGCGCGCGCGAAGTCCGCGTCGTGGCGGCGGGGCACGACCCACACCTCGAACGGCGAGCGGCCGGCGTACGGGGCAAAGGCCACGGCGTGGTCGTCCGCGTACAGCAGGTGGTCCGGCCGGCGGACCTCCTCCCGGACGTGCCGGCAGTACGGGCACTCGCCCTCGCGGATCAGGTACCGCGCGGCGCCCCCCAGCTCCTCGGCGACCCGGTGCGGGATCTGCGGCAGGTCGTACAGGTCGAAGCACAGGTGGTTGGTCCGGGCCCCGGCCTGGGCGCCCCAGTTCTGGAGCACCTGGAGATGCTGGGTCCGGCCGGCGTCGCGGGCGACGGTGATCTCGTCGCGGGAGCGCCGGAGCAGGCCCTCGATCGTGGCATTGCCCACGGCGTGGAGCGGCCGGTGCTCGCCCGGCGGCGCCACCACCGTGCGCCAGGCCCCGGCGGCGCGCGCGTCATCGATCGTGACCTGGGCGATGGCGGCGCCGCGCGCGCGGGCCTCCTCCTCGGTGCCGGCGACCGTGAACGCGAAGTCCTTGAGCGTCCGGAGCCGGATCCCCTCGCCCGGCGGGAGGCGGCAGTTGAAGCAGTCGCCGCGGTCGTCGATCTGGGCGGCGGGCGTCGCGAACCGTTCCCGGGCGAACGTCCGGTCGATGATCGTCGCCACCCACCAGCCGGTGATCGCGTCCTTGCGGAGCTCGAACAGGCCCTGGCTCACCGTCCCTCCCCGTCCGGTCAGGCCGCCGGCACGGCGACGAGCCGGTCGAGGGCCGCGCGCTCCGCGGCGGCGTCCGCGCGCGGCGGCAGCGCGCCCGCCAGCGCCGCGCCCAGGTGCCGCGCGAGCTCCCCGGCGAACACCGCGGCGGCGTCGGCCACGGCGTCGGTCGAGGGCGGCTCGTGGCGGCGGCCCCGCTCCGCGGCGAGCGAGGTGGACGTGAGGCCGGGCATCCCGCACGGGTCGATGAGCTCGAAGTCGCGGAGGTCCACGTTCACGTTGAGCGCGATGCCGTGGTATGCGACGCCGCGCTCCACGCGGATCCCGAGCGCCCCGATCTTGCGCGGCATCGGGCCCTCGGGATCGACCCAGCAGCCGGGGTGGCCGTCGCGACGCCCGGCGGTCACGCCGAACGCGGCGCAGGTGTCGGACAGGGCGGCCTCGAGCGCGCGAACGTAGGGCCGGAGGAGGAGGTCGCGCGCGTTGAGGTGGACGATGGGGTAAGCGACCAGCTGGCCCGGGCCGTGGTAGGTGACCTCGCCGCCGCGCTCGACGCGGATCACCTCCACGCCGCGTTGCTCGAGCAGCGTCGGGGGCGCGAGGACGTGCGAATCGTCGGCCTGGCGGCCGAGGGTGAGGACCGCCGGGTGCTCGAGCAGCAGCAGCTGGTCGCCGATGGCCCCCTGCGCCCGGGCGCGCGCCAGGCCCTTCTGGAGGTCCCACGCGTCGCGGTACGGAACCCGCCCCAGCCACCGCGCGGTGATCGCCTCGCGCTCCATGGCCGCACGATAGCAGGCGTGCGGCGCTGCTAGGCTGGTCGCAACCCGTCGGTCCCAGCCAGGAGCGGCGGGCCAGGGCCCGGTGGCGACGGAACCGCTGCCGGGCCCGCTTCGAGATTCGGCCGCGTCGGGCGTGGGTGGCCGGCGAGCGGCGGCCGGGCGATGGAGGCGGCGATGGGCGGCGTGCACGAGATGCGGCTGGCGGTGACCGCCGAGGACTACCCCGACGCGCTCCGGTTCTACCGCGATGCCCTCGGGCTGCCGGAGATCGCCACCTGGGTCTCGCCCGACGGCGCCAGCCGGGTCACGCTGCTCGATGCCGGCCGGGCGACCCTGGAGCTGTCCGAGCCCGCGTATGCGGCGTACATCGACGAGGTGGAGGTGGGGCGGCGCGTCGCCGGGCACGTCCGCGTGGCATTCGCGGTGGACGATGCGGCCGACGTCACGGCGCGGCTCGCTGGGGCCGGAGCGCACGTGATCGCGGCGCCGGTCGAGACCCCGTGGCGCTCGCTCAACGCCCGGCTGGAAGGCGCGGCGGGCCTGCAGCTGACGCTGTTCCAGGAGCTGGGGGCAGGGTAGGCGGCGGCGCGGCTTGCACGGCGCGCGCGGCTCGCG
>CAYJOH010000368.1:0-3139 GCA_964371685.1 uncultured Anaerolineaceae bacterium | reverse complement strand
CCGTGGATGAGCGCGTGCTGGACGGACAGCAGCCCGAGGCTCAGGCGGGGGCGGATCGCGGCTGCCTGGGTCACGGGAGCGCATGGGCGTGCACGCCTGCGAGTGTGGCACGGGTACGGATCCCGGCGCGGGTCAGGCCCCCACCGGTTGCGGCCTGCCGAACCAGTAGCCCTGCCCGAACTCGACGCCGAGCTGTGCGAGTGTCCGCGCCTCCTCACCGGTCTCGACGCCCTCGGCGACCAGGCGGCAACCGGAGGTCCGCGAGAAGTAGCGCATACCCACGATCAGGGCCTGCCGGCCGAGGTGGGCGTTCACCCGCCGCACGAGGCTCTGGTCCAGCTTCACGAAGTCGGGTCGCAGGTCGATGATGTGCGCGAAATTGGCGACACCGGCGCCCGCATCGTCGACGGCCAGGCGCATGTCGTGACCGAGGTACCGGACCGCGCGAATGAGTGCGTCGTAGTCATCGACGATCTCGTGCTCGGTGACCTCGAGCACGATCGGGCGGTCCGCGGCGTGGAGGATGCGGCGCAGCTGGACGGGCTCGGCCAGCAGGCGCGGCGAGACGTTGAGGTCAAGCCACAGGCTGTCGGGCAGGCGGCGCGCGGCCGCGATCGCCGCGGCCAGGGTGGCGAGCTCCAGCTCATGGCCCAGTCCCACGGTCCACGCGTCGTGGAACACGTGGTCCGGCCGACGGCCGGACGCGAACCGCGTGAGGGCCTCGTGACCGACGACCTCGCCCGATGCGAGCTCCACGATCGGCTGGAACACCGGGTGGAATGCCCGCTCCCGGATCGTGGCGTCGATCGACCGGCGGACGGCGAACTGCTCGCGCCGGGCGTGCAGGCGCTCCGCGAGCAGGGCGCTCGGCGCCGTGGTGAAGTCGACGATCGAGCTCCACTTCTCGACCAGGGTCCGGGCGAACGTCGCATCCCGGGTCCCGATCATCAGCCCGCCATCGACGTGGGAGTCATGGACGATCGGCCCGAACGCGAACGCCGTCAGGCCGCTGGCGTCGAGCGCGCGGCCCCACGCCCCGTCCTCGGGCACCGATTCCCAGTACTGGGCCCACGGACCGTCCGCGGCGCGTGCCCGAAGCGACGCCGCCCGGTGATTGGGCAGCCGGTCGCCGGCTCGCAGGGGGATTCCCTCGGAGGCGCTCGCAGCGAGCAGGACGACGTCGTCCTCGCCGAATGCGCCGATCGCCGTCACGTCGATCGCGGGCAGGCTCTGCAACCGCTCGCAGATGGCGCCGGCGGCAGCCTCGAACGAGGCGCCCGCCGTGATGTGGGTCACTGCGCCGGCGAGCATTGCCGCCACGCGGCCGACCAGGGCAAGGTCGTCCTCGACCTCCCGGAGCCGGGTCACATCCACCATCTGGCCGGCGTAGCCGATGACGGCGCCGGAACGATCGCGCAGCGGCCCGCCGTGGATCTCGATGCGCAGCTCACGCCCGTCCCGCGTCCGTCGCGTGACGCGTTCGCCGCGGACGGGCGTGCCCTCGAGGGTGCGCTGCACGAGGTTCGCGGATGCCTCGACCTCGGCGTCCGGGATCGTCTCGCGCGGGAACCTGTGGCCCACGACCTCGTCCGCGGACCACCCGAACATCTGCTCGGCACCGGCGTTCCAGAAGATGATCCGTCGCTCGAGGTCGAACGCCATCGTCCCGAATGGCGACGTGTCGACGATCGCCCGGACGAGCTCGGATGCGCTCGTCAGGTCGGCGATCGTCCGCTCGCGGTCGCTGACATCGCGCCAGGTGCTCATGTAGCCGTCCCCAAGGGGCACCACCCACAGGTCGTAGACCCCCCGGATGCTGCTGCCACCCGGGACCTCATCCTCGAACGCGAGGGCATTGACCTCGTACCGCTCGCGGGTCTCGACCACGACCCGGAACGCGTCCAGCAGCCCGCTCCGCTCGATCGAGGGCAGAATCCCAAGGAGCGACGGCGCGTCGGTGCGGCCTTTGTCCAGCCCGGCCCACTTCCGGGCCGCTGGGTTCAGGTAGTCGATCCGGAAGTCCGTGATCCAGCCGCGCCGACCACGGATCGCGCTCGCGATCGAGATCGGGTCCGGGACGGCGTCCAGCGCATCGCGGGCCCGGATGGCGTCGGCTTGCGGACGGGCCATGGGGGCGGTTGCATCGGGCGTGAGATGAGGCATGTCGCTGGCTCGTGGAGTTCCTGCCGCGTCCTGCGGGACGGGCTGCGTGCTTTGGGCTGCGGGGCCAGGCGCCGCCGGCGGGGGGAACCGGCGGGCACCTGACGCCCCGCAGCGTACGACATTTCTATACTATCTGTCTAGTATAGAAATCTGGTATGATGCGGCGCATGGGCAGGTCGAGAGCATCGAACCCTCTCCGGCATGGGCGCGGGGCTGGCAGGCCACGGACCCCCGGCGCCGACGAGACGATCCTGCGCGCGACGCTCGCCCTGCTGGCGGAGGATGGCGTGGCCGGGACCACGATGACCGCGGTCGCCGCGCGGGCGGGGGTGGCGCGGGCGACGGTGTACCTGCGCTGGCGGAGCCACGATGCCCTGCTGGCGGCCGCCGCCCGACATGCGATGGGGCGACCGCCGATGGTGCTCACCGGGGATATCGAGGCGGACCTCCGCGCGGGCGCGCGCGAGGCCGCGGGGATCATCGGCCGCCCGGCGTTCGTGGGCGTGTTCCCAGAGCTCGTCCGAGCCCTGCTGTCCGGGTCGCCGGAGATTGCGTACGACGCGATCGGGCCGAACCGGCCCATCCTCGCGGAGCTCTATCGCCGGAGCGCCGCCGACCAGGGGTTCCGTGAGGACATCGAGCCAACCCTACCGTTCGACCTCCTGGCGGGGGCAACCATCAACCACCTGCTCGCCACGGGCCACGCGCCCGGACCGGAGGCGATGGACCGGCTGGCGGACGTGATCGTGGCCGGCTTGCGTCGGGCACGCTGACCGGCCGGCGCGGAGGGCTGGCACGCTCGCGGGCGAGGCGGCCGCCGACGGCGGGAGTGCCGCCAAGGCTCGTCAGCAGCGCGCCCGGCGCCCGCGCGCTCAGCCGAGCCGGGCGGCGATCAGGCGATCTCCCGTGACGCCCGTCCACGCGAAGCCGCCGGCGTCCGGCATCGGGCGATCCGGGTCCCTGAGCGCCGCGAGCC
>CAYJOH010000367.1:1705-3149 GCA_964371685.1 uncultured Anaerolineaceae bacterium | reverse complement strand
GCTCCTGCATCCGGGACGTCTGGACCCGGTTGTCCTCGGTCGGGCTCACGTAGTGCACCGAGTCCGCCCGGTAGCGGTGGATCAGGAACAGGTGGATCAGCGTCATCAGGCGCTTGCGGCGGAGCGCCGCGTCGAACGTGTCCTGGTCTCGCACCGAGAGGATGCTTCGCCCCCGGCGGTCGTGGATCGGCGCGAACACCACGGCGGCCAGCTTCGCGTCGTGCGGGTCGACCAGTGAGAGCTCGAGGAGCTCCGAGCCGGCCGAGTGGGGGAGCAGCCGGACGCGGATCCGGTCCGTCACCCCGTTGTGCGCTGCCCACGCGGCCAGCCAGTCCTCGAGCAGCTTCTTGGGCACCTCGGTCTGGATGGCGTGCTGGTGCTGGGTGGAGCCCTCGCCCATCGCGATGGTGGTCGCGGTCCGCCCGGACGAGGCCACCAGCGCGGCGTCGAGCCGCGGCCCGCCGACCAGCGTCTGCGGCGTCCGGTACGGGGACTCCACGAGCCGGATCTTGCGCTGCAGCCTCGCCAGCGCCAGCATCCCGTCCTCTAGCAGCGCGGTCGCGAACTCCTCGGCCGCCACGCCGTCCACCTGGTGGCCGCCATAGGTGATGAAGTTGAACACGAAGCCCAGCTCCCCGAGCGCCTCGGGGAAGCGGCGCATCTCGTCGTCGGTCATGCCGGTGGTGTCCCAGTTGAACGACGGCGACAGGTTGTAGGCGAGCATCTTGTCGGGGTACAGGGCATGGATCGCGTCCGCGAACCGCCGGGCGTCGGCGAGGTCCGCGGTCTTGGTCTCCATCCACAGCAGGTCCGCGAACGGCGCCGCCGCCAGCGACTTGGCGATGGCGTACGGGATGCCGCCCTGCACCTGGTAGTAGCCCTCGGGCGTCGTGGGCAGCTCGGGGTCCCATGCCACGTCGAGGCCCAGCTCGCGCGCCCGCGCCCGCGCCGCCGCGTGCGAGGCCCCCCGCGCGAACGCGAGCCACGCCTCGGCCGTCATGCCCGCCGGCTCGGCCTCATCGTCGGCTGCGCGCGCCATCAGCAGGTCCGCGACGGCATACGTGTAGGTCACGAGGCCGGCCACGCGCTCCCACGTCTAGGCGAACCGCAAGGCCGCCCGGTCGAAGGTGTCGTCGAGGTCCCCGCCGGCGAGGATCTCGCGCGCCGCCTCGTCGATGGTGGCGGCGACGCCGGTCCGCTCCAGCCACGCGTCGGCGGCCGCGGACTCCCGGTCGTCGATGGCGTACAGGAGGTGGCCGTTGAGGTCCTCCACGCCCGCGCGGTGGAACCGGCGCAGGAGCGCGAGGTAGGCGACCTTGTAGGCCGGCAGCGCCGTGTTGGTGGCACCCAGGATGAACGGCTGGTCGCGCTCGTCGCTCCGGGACTCCAGCAGGTTGGCCGCCTCCGCGTCGGTCCGGGCGACGATGATCCCGGGGACCCGCAT